>NZ_JANZKZ010000001.1:300510-601020 GCF_025770725.1 Sulfurospirillum oryzae
TTGCAAACCTCCTCAATGCAGTGAATATAATTAATTAGATATCTAACTATATACACAAATGTTTATTCTTTCTTTTCAAAATTAACAATGGCTTTTTCAAGCAATATTTCTAACAGTAATGCCTCTTCGTCTCGAAGCCCTGCATAAGCCAAAGCGTTTAGGTCTTGGGAAATAGCTTCAAACATAGGCTGAAGTTCAAACCCTTTTTTAGTAAGTGAAACTTTTGTAAACCTCGCATCAACGTCTGATTTGATGCGTTGCACATAGCCACTCTTTTCAAGTTTTTCAACCAGAACAGTCACCGTTGGCTTTGTTCTATGAATTTTCTTTGCGATTTCACCCATCTCATAGGCGTTACCATCAAATAACAAACTCAAGATATCTCCATGACTAGGTGCGATATCAGAAAGTTCATATTTTTTAAGTTCAGCAATGATAAATTTATTGGCTTTCTCAGCAAGTCTGCTTGAAAGCGATATGAGTCTTTGATTTTTCATAAGTAGCATTATAATTAGATATCTAACTAATGTCAAGTGTCGATTTCGGTAAATTGCTACAAAGATATGCTTATTTTGCGTTACAATACCTTTTCAAAATCTTTACATGTAAAGCTACAACATGAACATAGCTCTTTCCATCCTTGCCATTTATGTTTTCATTTTACTTGGCTACATCGCCAAAAAAATCTTCAAAGACGAGTTAGGTGAGCGTGGTATGGTCATTCTCTCCGTCTATTTTCTGCACCCCATCTTCTCGTTTTGGGGACTCTCCACAAAACCAATGAGTTTAGAGCTGTTGCAAGTGCCGCTTTACTATGTGCTTTTTTCACTTCTGACCATCGCGGTCAGTTTTGTTTTTGCACGAGTATTTTTTGAAGATGTCAAAGAGCGTTCCATTATGACGATCGCAGCGGCGATTAACAACACGGGAAATTTAGGCATACCGCTTGGCATTGCCATCTTTGGAGAAGCGTCCATCATCTACACCAGCATGATGAGTGTCGCCAATACGCTCATGACCTACACGCTAGGCGTTTTCTTCTACTCTGCAGGCACCTCGAGCATGAAGCAGGCGTTTTTGAACATTTTCAAACTGCCCGTTATATGGGCGGCAATGTTTGCACTTGGGCTTAATTTTGCAGGCATTGTGATTCATCCTACGTTATTTAAGTCATTGGAAATGGGTGCATACTGCACCGTTGTGCTTCAACTCATGATCTTTGGCATGTACCTTTACAACATGAAACTAGGCGAGCTTAACTACAAACTGCTTTTACATGTAAACCTCATCAAGTTTGTCATTATGCCCATCATTACGGCATGGCTGCTCTTTTTTGTGCTTCCGCTAGAGCCGTTTGTTGCCTCAGTCATTTTCTTAGAGCTTATTGTTCCACTCGCCGTTACCAACGTGAACATTGCCGCACTTTATGACTGCAAGCCCATAGATGTCGCCAGTCTTATTCTCTTTACCTCGCTTCTTTTTATACCTTTTTTGCTGATCGTAAGTTACGCCTTGAACTATTTTGGCATCGCACATTTTGGCTAAATTTTTTGGTAGAGATGGGTGATTTTCACAAAGTCGTAAAAATCGCTAAGAAGTAAATAACGCATACCGATGTCAGAAAAACGTTTCAGAACTACCGTATCACCTGCATTGTAAAGGTTTGCAACGTCTAAAAACTCGTGTGGATAGCGCTTTTTTTCAAACGGATACTCTAAAAAGCAGTGCATGAAATTTTCAAAAAGATTGTTGATGATGAGCTCTTTGGCAGGACTTGGATGGTGCAGATAGTCTTTGACTTTTTCAAACTCCCGACAGATGTACTCTAGGCATTGTTGCATGTATCACTACTTAAACAGGCGTTAATGTGTTCGGGCGTTGGCATCTTTACATGTAAGAGTTCATTGAGTTTGGCGATGTCGAAACCACAGAGCTTCACTTCACCGATTTGCAAGAGTGGGCGACGAATTAAAATGGGCGTTTCTAACATTTTTTCGATCAGTGCGTCTTTCGTATACGCTTCTACAACAAAGCCCTCTTTTAGTTGTGGGGCAAACGAGTTGAGCATCTCTTTAGGCGTTAACCCTTCAAAAAAAGCTTCTAATGTGGCTTTCGTCCATTTGGTATCCAAAAGACTTCTGACATCAAGGCAAATGCCATGTTCACGCAAAAGTGCTTTTTGGCGGGCATTTCCACTGCAACCCGTTTTTTCGTAGAAAATGACCTCTTTTTTGGGTTGAAAAACCATCGCTTCTCTCCTTGCTTTTGAATGCTCTATGCAAAAGATATGCCAAACATCATAGCAGATTAAGAAGCGATTGGTTTCACATCAATCTTTCCACTGCACTTTCAAAGGTGCTCGACGAAACACAGGACTCTGCCCATAATGCGTCGCAAGGTAACTTAGGATGATAGGCTCATCTGCGCCCAAGTCCCAAAGGCCTTGATTTTTCTGCATATAACGAATCGCATCTTTCCAGTACTTTTCATTGCCTTTGTTTTGCGTTACCAAAGTTGCACTGTGGCAAGCTATGGTACAGTTTGCTTTGACAGATTCAAACCCATTGGCGATGACTAAGCCAGTCTCTTTGTCGGTGGCGAGTGCTTTTGCTGTCTTTTTCTCACTCTTGTTCTCTTTAGGCGTCTCAACTTTTGCAGGAACAACAGTAGCTTCCTCTTTGGGAGCGCACCCTAACACAAAAAGTCCAACCGCTAAAAGCAAACTCGTTGTTAATTTTCCCATACGAGTACTCCTTTAGACGATCTTAACAGCGATGCGGTGCGTTGCATTGTTGAGATAGCCCTTAGGATTCCAACCAGGGATGACCATTGGCTGGGAAACACCTTTTTTATCGACTGCGCGTGTCCACAGTTCATAGTAACCTTTGGAAGGAAATTTGAGATTGGCACTAAAGCGTTGCCATGCAAATTTATTTTTAGGTTTTTTGAGGTTTGTTTTGATCCACGTTGCCCCAAAGTCAATGGAAACAAGAACCTCTTTGACATCTCCGATGCCACTCCACGCATTACCACGAATTTCGACTTTATCACCAAAATTAAACTTCGTGCCCGACGATGGATACGTAATCAACGACTTAATCGGCATCTCTTCAATGACACACATATTGCTCTCAGGTACGTCACTCGCAGGCTCCACTGGCGTGCAAGGCGTACGGTAGTCATCAACCATTTTCGCACCATCATGCACTTTGTTGCGTACCACGATGCGGTTAAGCCACTTGCCGCTGACCGATGCGGGGTAACCTGGAACGATCAAACGCAAAGGGTAGCCATTTTGAACGGGCAATGGCTCGCCGTTCATCTCCCAGACGATTAAAGCATCTTCTTCTAGCGCCTTTTTAATCGGAGCACCACGAGAAATGGAAACTTTTGACGTATCACCACTCAGATGTGGATCTGCCCCATAATAACCAATGTAAACAGCATCATTTTTAAGCCCTACATAGTTCAAAACATCTTTAAGGCGCACGCCCGTCCACGATGGACAGCCAACACCTCCAAGTGTCCATTGATTGCCTTTTGCAGGTGGATTAAACTCAGCCCTTCCATTACCACCGCATTCTATTACCAAGTTACTGGTGTAGTGTTTGAACTTGCTTTTAAGCTCTGCTATCGTAAAGGTAACCGTACGCTTCGTTGACTCGCTTTCCCTCGCAGGAGAAGTAGCCGTTGCTTCCGAGCCAATGGTAAGCGTCCATGTGGATGCATCAAGACTCGCTGGAACCAATCCATTGTTACGAATGAACATAAGATCATTCGGCGTTACTTCGCTATCCAAAAGGTGCGGTGGTGTTTCAGCCACAACAGGCTTGTCACCCAAAACGACCAACTCCAAACTTTTGCCAGGGATGCCCAGTTCCGCCATAGAAGGTGCAGCCATTGCTACGGGGATCAATCCTCTTGAAAGATTTTGTGCAAAAGGAATTTCACTTCCTACTGCGGTTACGAGTGCAAGAATGCCACTCTTCTTAAAAAAACCTCTTCGATCTAGGGATGCGTTTTGACTCATGTACGTTCTCCTTGTTGTCAGCATATTGGGGATACCTGAGCATTATAGTTATGTATAAACAAAATAAATAACTCTTTTTTAAGTCAACTCGATAATTTAAGATAATTTTTTGTTATCACAAAAAAGACACTCTTTGCACTAAAAATTACCTTAATAAACAATTTAAACAAAATAAACTATAATAAGGCGTATATACCAAGGTTTGGAAGAGTTTTTGCTTTCATGGATTAACTCATCTTTAAAGGAATGACATTGGACGCAGCCGATCAAGAGTATGTCGCACGAAAACTTCTCTCAGGATTTGAAAATCTTTTAGATATTAGCGTTGATTTTGTGGCAGAACTTGGAACGACCAATATTACGATACAAAAGCTCTTAAAGCTTGAAAAAGGCTCTGTTATCGACCTTGAAAAACCAGCGGGTGAGAGTGTTGAGCTTTACATCAATAATAAAATTTTTGGTAAAGGAGAAGTCATGGTCTATGAAAAAAACCTTGCTATCCGTATCAACGAAATCTTAGACTCTAAAACCGTTATCCAATACTTTAAGAAAGAGAATCTATGAGAATTTTCTTTGCGCTTTTAGCATTATGGTCATGGGCAAGTGCTTCCAATTTACTAACCTATAACGTTTATGAGCGAAGCGACCGTGTCGATGTGATGCTCTCGTTTGATGCTCCGCATGAAGGTGGTATTTCTCAAAAAAATGACGCCACATCTATCACCCTAACGATTAACGATCTTGGCTATGATAAGATGATTGAGAAGAGCATTAACTCAAACATTATTCAAGAACTTAGCATTGTTCCAGAAAAAAACAATACCCTTAAAGTCGTTCTTAAAAGCGATAAAAAAATAAGCGTCGTTGCTTCTAAAACCGTTGATGGCTTTGGACTTCGCATAAGAAGTAGCATCATGCAAGCTCCAACGCAAAGCTCCGAAGCAGCTACAGCGTCATCACTCCCAACAGCATCAACCTCATCGGCTGATTTCATCGATACACGTTATATTATTGTGATTGTCGTTTTATTGGCTCTTATTATTTTGATGTTCTGGATCAAAAAGCGATTAGGAATCCAAACACTTAGACCAGCATCCGCAAAAGGCGGAAATGGTAAGTCTTGGCTTTTTAACCCAAAAACAGGTTCTCAACAAGAGGTCAATGTCCTTCATAAAAAACAGATTGACAATCAAAATAGTGTTGTTCTTTTTGAATACGGCACCATCAAATACCTCGTTATGACAGGAAATTCTAACGTACTTCTTGAGAAGTTTCAAAATGGCGAAGTCAAAGATAATAACGATTTTGAAAAGGTCTTCGAAGAAAATCGCAGACGTCTGGATGATTACTTGAAACTCCAAGATACAAAGCTTAGTACCTATAAAAACAAAGCATCCGCTGACTACACTCCCTTTGATGAGACACGTTAAGACCTTATGACCATTGCTATCTCCATCTTGTCCATTTACGCCTTTATTTTTCTTGGCTTTATGGCAAAAAGGATGCTCAAAGAGGAGATGAATGAGAAGGGGATGATTCTTCTTTCCATCTACTTCTTTCAACCCATGCTCTCTTTTTGGGGTTTATCGAGCAGACCAATTAATTTTTCACTCCTTCAAGCACCTTTTTGGTATTTAGCTATCTCCTTAATTTGTGTGCTTATAAGCTCACTCATTGCATTTATGTTCTTTAAAGAGGACATCAAAGAAAAGTCTATTATCACTATTTGTGTCATCATTGGTAATACAGGAAATCTTGGGATTCCTCTTGGCATTGCCCTTTTTGGAGACGCTTCTATTTTGTACATGAGCCTTATCAATATTACCAATGTTTTCATCGTCTATACGCTCGGTGTCTTTTTCTACTCCAGAGGTAACTTTAGTATCAAACAATCTCTCTTTAACATTGTGAAGCTGCCTGTGATCTGGTTTGCAACACTAGCCCTCTTGATGAATATCTTTGAGATAAAAATCCATCCTGCAATGCAAAAGCCTTTGGAAATGGGCGCATACTGCACAATGGTCATTCAACTCGTCGTCTTTGGCATGTATCTTTACAACATCAAACTTCGCAGTATCAACTACAAACTGCTTTTACATGTAAGCATTATCAAGTTTTTTATTACGCCGCTTATTGCTGGTTTTATCCTTTATGGATTGCTGGATTTAGAGCCAATGGTAGCAACACTTATTTTTATTGAACTCATTGTTCCCCTTGCTGTTACCAATGTTAATTTAGCCGCTTTGTATGAGTGTAAACCACTTGATGTTACCGTCTTAGTCTTTTTTACATCGCTTATTTTCATCCCTTTCTTTATTCTTATCAGCAATCTTTTGCACTACCTTAACATCGTGAGTCTACCATGAATATAAACGATAAAGACGCGAGAGTCAAATACATTAGAGCACTTGAGCGCTTTTTAGGAAGTTGTGTGAGTGCGCTCAAAAATGAAAATTTTGATTTTGCACTCTTTGTAAAGCGTGCCGAAAAAGGGCTTAAAACCTTACAGAAAGTGGAAGTTGTTCGGCTTGATTCAACCTACACCAATTTGCTTCAAAACTATGTTAATTTGGTCTCTAACAGCATTGCAAATACAGAAGATGTTGATCTCGAAGAGGTACACAAACGTCTTTTAAAAGAGGCTAATTTACTGGAGAAAGAGAAATATCGGGGAAGCTATAAAAAAGATAAGCACAAAGCACAAGGCTTTAATGACGGTTATTGAGCAAAAAAAGTAGCTATCGTTTCACGCATTAGCGCATCATCTTCAATGCGGTTAATTTTATCTCTAAACTCAGATGCCTCGCGAAATCCTTTTGAGTACGTGTGTAAATGCTTACGAAAAATTGAGTGTCCTTTCTCGCCATAAAAATCGACCATAGCATCGAAATGCTCTAGCACAATCTCCAAGATTTTTGTTTTTTCAACATGAACTAACTCATTTTTAATCTGATAAAAAATCCATGGATTTCCCACTGCACCTCGCCCTATCATCAAGCTTTTACACCCTGTCACCTCTTTTACATGTAAAGCTTTTTCATAGCTTGTGATGTCACCGTTGGCAATAACGGGAATGCTAACAGCCGCACGCGCTCTTGCAATCGCATGGTAATCAACTTCAGCTTTGTAAGCCCCTGCACGAGTCCTGCCGTGCATACTCATAAAATCAACGCCTGCGCTTTCACACGCTTTAGCAATCTCTTCAGGAATTTTGGTACTAAACCCAAGACGCACTTTAGCGCTGGTATAGCGTTTATTTGAATAGGTTTTTATTGTCTCAATGATCTTCTGCATGTGCGGCAAGTTTAATAAAAGTGACGAGCCTGCCTCTTGCGAAATGATTTTTGGCACAGGGCAGCCACAGTTCAGATCGATCCCATCAATCCCTTCAATGTCATTCAGAGCTAAAACAGCCTCTTTAATTGACACCAAATCAGATCCTGCAATTTGAACAATGTAGGGTGTTTCTCGCGGAGATTTGGTAAGCATCTTGAAGGTTTTCTCAGAGCCATAACGCAGAGCATTTGCACTAATCATTTCTGAAAAGGTAACATCTGCGCCAAACTTTTTAACAACGGAACGAAAAGGGAGGTCTGTAAAGCCAGCAAGAGGAGCGAGGGCTAGGATGCCTCGCTCAAAGTCTATCTCATGATTCATAGGCGCAAAAATTTGTCGATGTCAATACTTTTTCCATGATCTCGTAAGAACATAATGGTTTTAAATTTCACAAAGTCTTCAGGATCAGAATTGAGTAAAAGCTCACGGATTTTATCAATCATCTGAAGATCATAGAGTACATACAAGTAAGCATCAGCAGCAACTGCACCTTTGCTGTTATAAAGTTTTTCAAATAAAGCAATCAAAGCATCCGGTGAGAGTTTAATCTTAATCTCACGAGCAAGCTCTAAATAGTCAGCACGATCCGCGTTAAACTGTTCAAGAATATCTTCAATTGATTTTATATCCATATCAAAACTATCATCAGCATCCAAATAACGCTCCATCATACGACGGAAAGTACGCTTATCTTGAGGGAAGTCATAACGTTTAATTTCGTTAAAACTTGCAAAATCAAGCAATGCATCATAAGCTTTAAGACAAAGCTCGCTGTTGAGATCTTTACAGTTTTTCAACACTTCTACTGCCGAGCGAGGCTCTATTTTAAGGCGATTGATACTGTTTTGAATCACAAGAGGATTCGTTTTAGCAAGTCTATATTTTTTTAAGTCTTCATAATTGCCATTGGTAACACTCACTGCAACCGCACACGCTTTAGCAACATCTTCTTCAAGAAATGTTGTTGGAAGAGCCGCATCAAAACGCATACATTGCAATACTTTGCCCGCGAATTTAAAGCCATCTGTTTTATAAGAAGTTGTAACTTCTTCGCCTAAAATACGATTTCTTGCAGCCTCTTGAAAAAGTTCAATATCTTTTTTCAAAGCTCTTTTATACAAAAAATCTTTGAAATTATAAAAAACCAGATGACCAATAGAAGCAATAACCAAAAATAAAATGGGAAGAACAATCCAAAACGCTACAGGTAGAGTCATTGAGAAACCAAACAGCTCAAGTGTAGTGCTCTCACCATTAAAACTATAGACATAAAGTCCAATAGCTAACATATAAATTAGTGTTACAAGAAAATAGCGTTTGATTCCCATGATGTGTCTTCCTACTTACTTATTTTTTGCTGATTTTTCGATAATCTCACGGCACACAATGCAGTATCTAGCATGAGGCTTCACTTTGAGTCTTTGAAAACCAATTTCCTCTTCACACATTTCACAAATACCATAACTGCCATTTCTGATTTTATTGATCGCAAACTCTATCTCATTGAGTTCTTTCATCTGTTGCGCACTAATAGCTTGCTCAATCATACGATCTGTACTTATAGAAGCATGATCTGCTTCATCACCTACATCGGTATCTTTAAGATCTTCGATTTCTCGCATCGAGTCTTCAATGTTTTTTTTGATTTGGACTCTTCTCTCTTTAAGAATGTCCTCGAAATGCTTTAATTCGTGTTCTCTCATCCTTTGTTTCCTTTACAAAAAATTGACCTGAAATCGTCCTGCATTATAATCAACTATTTATGATAGGGATGGTTGTTTTTTATACACAATCCCCTATAAATCTGCTCAAATAAAACCACTTTCGCGATCTTATGGGCGTATGTTAATCTACTTAAACTTATAATCTTTTGAGTTTGACCTAAAAAGGCCTCTTCAAACCCAAAAGCACCACCAATGAAAAAATTGACATTCACATCTTGGTCAAAAAGTGCGCTAAATTGCTCACTACTCAGTTCTACTCCCTCCACGTCCAACGCTACATTATACCCTTTTAAATGAGGTTCGTATGCTTTCGTGTAGGAAGCACGAGCTTCTTTCTCACCTATCATCTGTGCTGAGGCAATCTGCTTATTAAAGATCTTGATCTCTTCGACTTTTGCGAAGCGAGAGATCATTTTAGTGTATTCGCCAGCGATTGCATCCAATGCTTTATCGCTGCTTTTTTCGATCGTAAAGACCTTTACATTCATGCTTTGAGTCTTAACTCAAATGAATCTTTTTGACAATTTTCACCCAAAAGCTTCAACAAATCTGCCACCACCTTTTTCATATCGGTACGTGTAACGATCATATCGATTAAACCATGGTCTAACAAGAATTCCGCTTTTTGAAATCCTTCTGGAAGATCTGCTCCGATGGTCTGTTTAATAACCCTCTGCCCCGCAAATCCTACCAGTGCCCCTGGTTCTGCCATAATTATATCGCCCAAAAAGGCAAATGATGCACTAACACCTCCCATCGTTGGATCGGTGAGAATGGAGATGTAAGGCAATTTAGCTTCAGAAAGTTTTGCAAGTGCCGCGGATGTTTTAGACATTTGAAGCAACGAGAATGTGCTCTCTTGCATACGCGCACCACCGCTGGCACTCACGATAATTAAGCCCTCTTTATTTGCCATAGCACGATTAATGGCACGAACAATCTTTTCGCCCTCAACAGAACCTAGACTTCCACCCATAAAAGCAAAGTCAAAAACAACAATTTGCGCACGGATGCCATCAATACTGCATGAGCCACATAATACAGAAGAATTCTTACCTGTTTTTTCTTGTGCCTCTTCAATACGTTTTTTATACGATTTTTTATCCACAAATTTTAAAGGATCTATCGGTATTAAATTAGCATCAAATTCAACAAAACTGCCTTCATCACAGAGTTGATCGATGCGCTGTTTTGCGGAAATTCGCATATGGAAACCACATTTGGGACAGACATTAAAACGTTGTTCAATCTCTTTGTAGTACATTAAAGATTGGCATGCGCTACACTTAACCCAATGGCTTGGAGCTTCATTTGGAGTAGATTGAGTTTTTCGAATCTTAGAGAAAATTTCTGCAAATCGCATAGGTTTTTATCCTCTTTTAAAGCTAATTGCTTATAAATAAACTTTTTATTTTATCAAAAATTTCCTTATCTTTGCTTACGAGGAAGATATCACTCTCATAAAAGGTATGAAGATCTGCACACATGAAGAGTCCCGCTTCGACATCATAAGTGCGCATAACACCTTCATACAAAACAAACGAAACATCGTGTGCATAGGCTAAAGAGAGTGCAAAAGCACCAGGAGAGCGGTACTTAATATGAGCACTTTGAAGCTTGTCGTGCGCGTGTACTGAACAGTAAGAACGCTCAAAAATTCCCACTTTTGAAAAGGTGTTACATGTAACCAAATTAAATGAATTTTTTCCTATTTTTCCTTGGCGCAAACCGTTTTCATCTTTGATAAAAACATCGCCATTGGCTAAGTTTGTAATCATCGCTTTTGTGCATTGATTGTTTTCAAAATAAGCAATGGAGGTACCAAAGAAAGGAAGATGCGAAAGCAGATTATCACTGCCATCAATGGGGTCAAGGACAATGCGAGCAGAGGTATTGGGGCTTTGTATCACCCCACTCTCCTCAGAGACGATCTCGCCAAAAGGCAAAAGGTGTTTAATGAAAATCTGTTCAGCCTCAAGATCAATTCCAGAGCTACGATCTCCCCCCGCTCCAATGTCGAAGGATTGGTGAGCAGACTCATCCAACCCTTTTACATGTAAAAGCTCAGATACCTCAAGATTCGCTCTGAGTGCGGCTTCAATAAAGCTCACGAAAGGCTTATCCAAGCAATTTTTTAATGATGCTAAGTGCGGCTTCTTTACCCTCTTTAGCAGCAGTTACAACAAGGTCAGAGCCTCGCTTACAGTCTCCACCCGCATACACACCTGATTTTGTTGTTTGGTATTCATGATTGACAATAATGCCGCCCGATTTATTAACCTCAATGCCATTTTCTGCAAGGAATGTAGGTACAGATGGTGTAAAACCAAGTGCAAAGATGATGACATCGGCATCCACTCTAAAGTCGCCACCTTTGACGATTTCAACGCACTGTCGGCAATTAGCATCTTTAGCACCCAAAATCGTTTTGTGCATATCAATCCCAATCGCTTGTCCGTCAGAGTTGACTAAAATCTCCTTAGGGGTCACGTTATAAACAAACTCTGCACCCTCTTCGATAGCATTTTTAAACTCTTTTTTGGAGCCAGGCATATTGTATTTATCACGTCGGTACAAGCATGTAACGCTTTTTGCACCTTCACGAATCGATGTTCTTAAACAATCCATTGCCGTATCACCACCACCGATGACCACAACATTTTTGCCTTTAACTTCGAATTTTTTGTCATAACTCTCATTGAAGAGTTTTTTCTGAATGGAGCGTAAAAAATCAATTGCCATAAAAACACCATTGGCATTTTCATTCGCAACATTGGCTTTACGTGGACTCTCCGCACCAATACTTAAAAAGAGTGCATCATGACTGTGTGCAATCTCATCAAAGCTGATGTCTTTACCTACATTAGTGTTTACATGTAAGTTCATACCTGCTTCTTGAAGCCATCTTACACGCCTTGCAACAACCTCTTTATCGAGTTTAAATCCAGGAATTCCGTATGTTAAAAGTCCACCCGCTTTATTTTGCCTTTCGTACATACTGACAGAAATGCCGGCTCTTAAAAGATAGGTTGCACAAGCAAGCCCCGCTGGACCTGCCCCGACGATAGCCACTTTTTTCTTAGTCGTAATGCCAGGGAATGCTGGTTTTAGACCTTTTTTAAAGCCCTCTTCAGAGATGAATGTCTCAATGGCACCAATGGTAATCGCACCATGACCATCATTGAGTGTACAATCACCCTCACAGAGACGATCCTGAGGACAAATACGTCCTGTGATCTCTGGATACGGGTTTGTCTCATTCGAGAGATTAAACGCAAGATCACGCTTCATCGCACTTGTGGCTTTTAGCCAAAAAGGAATGTAGTTGTGCAAAGGACATTTGCTATGGCAAAAAGGATCACCACATTGGATACAACGATCGGCTTGAGAAGAAGCATCCTCTTTGCTAAAAATTTCATAAATCTCTTTAAAATCTTTGACTCTATCACCGGTTGAGCGTTTGCGTGGCTCAATTCTCTCTTCATTGACAAAATTTTGCATCTTAGTCTCCTTGCTCCGGATTGAGTGGCACCTTCGTCATATCTTTAGGTCGCACCATCCAAAAATCTCTTACCGCGTGGCGGAAATTCTCTAAAATTTGTGTTGCTTTAAAGCTTGCTGTCTCATTAATATGGGTTCGTAAAAGTCGTTTCAAGAAGTGGCGTGCTTCGTCCATATCATCCGTATCTACGCGTTCTGCAATGACAAGCTCTTGATTGAGTTTATCAATAAAATCGCGTGTCTCATCATAAACAAATGCCACACCACCTGTCATACCCGCGCCAAAGTTAACGCCTGTATTTCCAAGGATCGCAACAACACCGCCAGTCATATACTCACATGCGTGATCTCCCGTTCCCTCAACCACCGATGTAGCACCTGAGTTTCTAACACAGAAGCGCTCACCTACAATGCCTGCAATGTAAAGCTTCCCACCTGTTGCACCGTACAGACATGTATTTCCTGCACACGCGTAACCTCTACCTTGGTATTTTGGCGCAATAACGATTTTTCCGCCATTCATGCCTTTACCAACGTAGTCATTCGCCGTACCTTTGAGGTTGATGCTAATACCATTGGCTAAGAACGCACCCAAAGATTGACCTGCAACACCATTGAGTCTAAAGACGATGCTGTCATCTTTAAGCCCTTTGTTACCATAGAACTTCGCGATCTCACCACTGATGAGCGTACCAAAGCTACGATTGGTGTTACAAATGCTTTTATGCAAGACCATTTTCTCGTCAGGATTTTCAATGACTTTATAGATGTCTTTTAAAATCTCTTTTTCAAATTCATTTTTATCAAAAGGATCATTAGACTTACCGTTATGTGTATTTGGTCCTTCTAGTCTCATAAGGACAGATGAAAAATCAAACTTTTTAGCAAATTCATCATCAATGACGCTTAGAAGATCACTACGTCCAATAATCTCTTCCATGTGAGTGTAACCAAGGTGTGCCAAAATCTCTCTCACATCTTCGGCTAAGAGTGTAAAGAAGTTGATAAGTTTATCAACCGTTCCTACAAAATGCTCTCTGAGTTTTTCATCTTGTGTCGCTACACCTACTGAACAGCGGTTTAAGTGACATACACGAAGCACTTTACATCCAATGATGGTTAAAGAGAGTGTTCCAAAGGCATAACTCTCAGCACCCAAAAGAGCTGCTTTAATGACATCAAGACCTGTTTTGAGACCACCGTCGGTTTGAAGATGAACGCTATCACGTAAATGGTTGGCTTTAAGAGCATTGTGTGCTTCACTTAAACCAATTTCCCAAGGATTTCCCGCAAACTTGATGGAAGTAAGAGGTGCAGCACCCGTACCACCATCACCTCCGGAAATGATGATTTTATCGGCATACGCTTTTGCCACACCTGCCGCAATCGTTCCAACACCCGCAGTCGAAACCAGTTTTACGGTAATAATTGCTTCAGGGTTGATTTGTTTCATATCGAAAATAAGCTGTGCCAAATCCTCAATCGAATAAATATCATGATGAGGGGGAGGTGAAATCAGTGTAACACCCGGAATGGTGTAACGTAAACTTGCAATAAGTGGCGTTACTTTATGCCCTGGTAATTGTCCACCTTCACCCGGTTTTGCACCTTGCGCTACTTTGATTTGAATCTCTGTTGCCGAGCGTAAATACTCAGGTGTCACACCAAAACGACCCGATGCAATCTGTTTGATTTTAGAATTTTTAATCGTTTTAAGACGCTCAGGCGCTTCACCGCCTTCACCCGAGTTACTCATACCACCAATTTTATTCATCGCTTCACCAAGCGCCTCATGCGCTTCTGGAGAGATAGAACCAAGACTCATCGCTGCGGTTGCAAAACGTTTAAAGATAGCCTCTTTTGACTCAACTTTTTCAAGCGCGATTGGTTCACGGTCAGATTTGAGTTCAAAGAAATCTCTGATCATTTTCAACCCACGACCATTGATCATTTTTGTAAACTCTTGGAAATCTTTTTTATCACCGCTCACGGTTGCTTTATGAATCGCATGAATCGCATGTGGATGATAATCATGGTGCTCTTGTCCATCAATGTATTTGTAAAAACCACCAATTTCTAATGGAAAAAGTTTTTTAGTGATATTAAGTTCATACGCTAGATGATGGTTTCGACCTAGACGCTCTTCAACATCTTCGTATGAAAGTCCAGGGATTAAAGAGATAGCACCATCAAAACACTCATGCACGATGTCTTTACCAAGTCCTAGTACATCAAAAAGCGCTGAATTGCGGTACGATGCAATGGTTGCAATACCCATTTTTGACATGACTTTTAAAAGTCCTTGTCCGATTGCATGGTTGACATTTTTGAGTTTTGTTTTGATCTCGTAAGCACCCATCTCGCTTTTTTTACATTCATCTAAAACGGTTGCATAAAGTAAGTATGGATAAATAGCACTGGCACCAAAGCCAACCATACAAGCACACGAATGTGTATCAATCGCTTCACCTGAAATAGCGACAATAGAAGTGAGTGAGCGAACACCTTCATCCAAAAGCACTTGGTTCACACGACCAATAACCATAATCATTGGCATTGGTTTAAGTTTATCGCTCATGCCACGATCATCAAGGAAAATAATGCGAATACCATCATTTTTAACTGCTTGAACAATGTCGTATGCCAAATCTTCAAGGCTTCCTTTGAGATTGTCTTCAAAAAGTGTTGAGAAATAGCGATTTTTATATTCATCTTTATAGCGTGGTTTACTAGGATCTCCAAAAGAGTCAAGAACTTCATACTTCTCTTGCATCATAATCGGAGAAATAGATTTAATGCGTACCGCATGACCTGGATTTTCTTCCAAGATATTGCGAATCTCGCCAAAGCTCGTATTTAAACTCATGACCACTTTTTCACGAATCGGATCAATCGGTGGGTTAGTGACTTGCGCGAATTTTTGCTTAAAATAGTCGCTGAAATTACGTTGTACTTTACTAAATGCCGCCATTGGCGTGTCATCGCCCATAGAGCCAACACCCTCTTTGCCATCTTTCATCATCGGCTCAATGACCATGTTTTTGACTTCTTGAGTGATGTTAAAATAGCGTTGCTCAAGTTCTAAATTTTCGCGTACATAATCCGTTGTTTTTGAAAAAGGAATGTCCACAAACTCTTGTAAATAGACCAGCCCTTTGTTCAACCATTCGGTATAGGTATTAGAGCTTTTGAGGTAATCGTTAATATCATCATTTTTCATGATCTTGCCAAATTTAAGGTCAAGTCCGATCATTTGACCACTTTGTAAACGACCTCGCTCAATGATGTTATCTTCTTCAATATCTAAAACACCATACTCAGATGAGATGATAATGCGATCATCTTTGGTAATGATATATTTAGCAGGACGTAAGCCATTTCTATCTAAAACACAGGCGATGTGGCGACCATCGGTTAAAGAGATAGCCGCTGGACCATCCCAAGGCTCAAAGTTGATGCTTGAAAATTCATAAAATGCTCTAAGTTCTGAATCCATGTGAGGTGCATTTTGCCATGGAGCTGGGATCAGTGAACGAACGGCTTTGAAAAAATCAAATCCATTAATGAGCATAAACTCAAACATATTATCTAAGCTTGCGCTATCACTCACATCATTGGTTGTCAATGGATAGAGTTTTTGCAGTTCTTCATCGGAGAAAATACCACTTTTGATACATTCACTTTTAACTTGGGTATAGAAACGATTTGCTGAAATAGAGTTAATCTCACCATTGTGTGCTAAGGTACGGAACGGCTGTGCCAATTTCCATTTTGGTAAAGTATTGGTTGAAAAGCGTTGGTGAAAGAGTGCAAATGTTGCTTTAAAATCATTGTCGCTAAGATCGGGGAAAAAGGTTTTGATATAGGTTGGCATGACCAAACCTTTATACGAAATCACTTTACTTGAAAACGAAGCGATATAAAAATCAGTCTCACGAGCAAGTCTTTTTTCAACGATTTTACGTGTTAAGTATAGAAGTGCTTCAAAACGCTTGGTTGCAACGAGGGATGAAGAAGTTACAAACGCTTGTACAATTTGAGGTAATGAATCAAGTGCTAATTTACCAAGTGCTTTTGTTTTTACAGGAACATCACGATACAAAAGAACTTTGAGGTCGTTTTGCTCACATGTCTCTTCAAAAATTCTTTTTTGTTCTTCTGTTGTTAAAAATATCATAGCAACAGCAAATTGCTTTGGAAGGTCTACGCCTAATTTGTGTGCCTCTTTTTTCATGAACTTATCTGGCATAGAGAAAAGGAGTCCACTGCCATCGCCACTCTTACCATCGGCGGCAATCGCACCTCTGTGCATCATTCTCTCTAATGCCGTGATGGCATCTTCGACATTTTCATGGGTTGGAATGTTTTTTATGTTTGCGATTAATCCAAAACCGCAATTGTCTTTAAATCCTGTAATAAGATCCATTTCACAAGCCTTTTGTGGAATTTTCATCAAAATTCTGACGAAATCTGACAAATTTTTAAGCTAAAAGCGAGGGATAATACACGAATAATGCTTATTTTTCAATTAAACACTATTTTTCGAGGTTTGTAGCGTTTTCATATCTTAATTTGTATTAATTGTCAATAAAATTTAAAATATAAATTAGTTTACTTAATTTTTAAATTTAAGAATAAACAAATACAGAGATGCTAAAATTCCCTATGCAAGGATACATCATCAATTTGAATCGTGTTAAAGACGAAGATTTAATTGTCACCATTTTAACGCAAAATAGTATTAAAACTGTTTATAGATTTTATGGCGCTCGTCATTCTACGATCCATTTAGGCTATAAAATCGACTTTGAAGCTATTCCATCACTCAAGTCAACCATTCCACAGCTCCGTTCTATTATGCACCTTGGAATGTCTTGGAATAATCATCGAGAGCGTATGCTTATATGGCAACCATTTATGAGACTCTTTTATACGCATCTCAAAGATGTAGGCACAGTAGATAGCTTCTACTTTGATCTTTTAGAGATGTGCTCATCTATCTGGCATAAACAAAACCCTAAACGCATTGCTATTGAGGCTTATATCAAACTTTTAGCTTATGAGGGAAGATTGCACGATGATTTTATCTGCTTTAATTGTGAAGAGGAAATTTTAGAAGATTTAACACTGATTCGTGCTTTTTTACCCGCACATAAAACCTGTGCATGGAATCAGACGTTTGAACTCTTACATGTAAAACAACTTTTTGAAGAGCAAAGTACCATAGCACTGGATGACGAACAGATCGATGTGCTATGGAAAATTTTATTGGAAGGGTTTTGAGCTTTACACGACTATTAGGCAAAGCCTAATAACTTACGCTGCGCTATGGCGCTGAAGCTTGCTTCTTACGAAGCAGAAATACCTGTTTCTATTTCAAGATTTACTCTAAAAAGCGTGCATCACTGAAGCTGGATGTTTGGATATTTTCAAATGCTTTTTTCAGTGAAATAAAAAGTTCAGGATTTTGTTTTTCCATATTGGCAAGCATCTCTTTAGTTTGAGCGCGCATTACAGGCATCTTCACATCAAAACGCATCGCAGGGCATGCTTCATCCCCAATTATAGGCATATTAGCATCCATCGCACAATCTCGTAATTGACGCTCACGCACATGAATAAGGGGGCGAATCACCTGTAAACCATTTTGAGCTCTGTAAATAGGAGGCATCGAACGAAGCGTTCCATTGTGTGAAAAATTCATAAAGAAACTCTCTACGGCATCATCAAGATGGTGTGCAAGCGCCAGTTTACTGTAACCATGCTCAAGCGCATAGGTGTAAAGAGCGCCACGTCTCATACGCGAAAAGAAACTGCAAAAAGAGGAGTTTTCACGGATTTTATCTTGCGCAAGATCAAAAATCTTCGTATCAACAATTTCATGGTCTATCTCATGTTCCAAACAATGTTTATGCAATGTTTGAAGATCTTCACCCATCCCATAAGCAATTGTAACGGCTTTAAATTCAAAATCGAAGGGAGCAACACGCTGCATGTGTTTTAAAACATGTGCAAGGCTGAGTGAGTCTTTACCACCACTAAGACCTAGCAAAATTTTATCACCCTCATTTATGAGGTTATAGCGTGCATTGGTACGCCCTGCAATGCGTAAAAGGCGTTTACTAATTTCGATCATGACTGAGCTCGTCCAACATCGCTATAATAAACTGAGCACTCTCTTTAGCAGAACTCACTAAGAACTCATCAAAACTAAATCCTGCGTCCATATCCGCAGCATCACTAATAGCGCGAAGCACACAAAAAGGAACGTTCAGCGCATCACAAACCACAGCAACTGAAGCACCTTCCATTTCTGTTGCATCCGCATTAAATGTCGTATGAATCCACTCTTTTTTTACACCATCGCAAATGAATTGATCACCCGTGGCAATAATGCCCTCAAGCAATTTAATGTTTTGAGCCGATGCAACTTTTTGAGCCAACGCAGTCAAAGCTTTGTCCGTTTCAACATAGACAGAACCTTCTGGCACATAGCCGTGAGGATGACCAAACGCCGTTATATCAAGATCATGTTGAGCCAGTTTTGTAGCTACCAGCAAATCACCCACTTTAAGTGAAGGATTGAGTGCTCCTGCGACACCTGAGAAAAGAAGTTTTTGCGCTCCAAATTTTTCAATCAAGGTTGACGCTGTAAGGCTTGCATTCACTTTACCAATTTTACTGTAAGCAATGACTAAATCCATTCCCTTATACGATGTTGTATAATAACGATTCTTTGCAAACTCTATCGTTTCATATTTCCCAAAAAATTCTAAAAGTGGGGTGATCTCTTCGACCATCGCACCCATAATGGCTATTTTCATCTTTTCCCTTTTACAAAAGTGCAAGCACTTCTTCTAAACTTTTCATATCACTGATGCTGTGTGTTGGCTTTTGAGAAATTCGTTTATTTAAACCTTTTAACACAGATCCTCCAAACTCAATAAAGCAGTCAACAGAAGATTCTACATGTAAAATAGATTGCTTGTATTTGACAGGTGAAACCAACTGCTCAGATAAGAGTTTTGTTGCCTCTGCTTTTGTTTGATAAGCACTTGCCGTTACATTGGAAATCACAGGCACAGCAAAGCTCTCTTTGAGCCATTTTTCTAAATACGCTTCAAGTTTTGGTTGAGCAGAACTTAAAAGCGGACAGTGGCTCGCAACTGACATCGGAAGTAAAACCGCTTTTTTAGCACCAGCTTCTTTAAAAAGTGGCTCAAGTGAAGCTAAATCATCTTTATTTCCTGCGATTACGATCTGACCATCACCATTGTAATTAGCAGCCCATACTTTTTTTCCAAGTTCGCGTTCTTTACATGTAATCTCTTCTACGCTTGCGTCATCCAAACCTAAAAGTGCCATCATGCCAGCGTTAATGCCCTCGCAGGCTTGTTTCATTAAGAGTCCACGTTGGTGTACTAATTCCACTGCATCCAGATAATCCATAGCACCTGCTGCACTCAGAGCAGAAAATTCACCTAACGAGTGACCAAGTACCGCTTTGGGTGCTATTTTATATTGTTCCGTAAACAGTCGGTGTGCTATTAAACTCACTAACAAAATCGCAGGCTGTGAAAACTCTGTTTGATCAAGGCGATCATTCTCTGCAAAGAGAAGCTCTGTAAAATCAAACCCTACTCGTTGGCTTGCTTTGTCGATCATCTCTTTAGCAATTTTAGAGTTATCATAAAAATCTTTTCCCATGCCAATTTTTTGGCTACCTTGTCCAGGAAATATAAAAATACTATTATTCATTGATTAACCTTTTATATTTTACATGTAAGCATTTTTCACTCTAAAGCCATGCAAACATCTAGTCTATTTTTAATCTATCTTTGTAATCGTTGATTTTTTTACGCAGGGTGTTTCGATTGAGTCCAAATTTTTCACTAATGGCAAGTTGTGAACCAAATTTTGCGTAACCACTTTTAATCATTGGAACATCAAAAAGATATAAAAGATCGCGATAGTCATTTCTTCCACCAATACGATGTGATAAAAAACGCTCCATCATCGCTAAAATTTCTTCTTCTCCAAAAGAGTTCATCAAATACGCATTATAAACTGATCGTCTTAGTGAATAGCAATTCTTACTCAAATCAGGAACAACATCTTCTAAAGATGAAGCCTCACCAAACTCTCCATCAAACATTCTACATGCTTCATAAGCAAATTTTTCCATGAGTGGGACAACATCTTCTTCTCGTTCGCGCAATGGAGGAATGACGATCTTAAGGCTGAAAAACTCATCCATGAGAACTTCACTAATGGGTAAACTTGATGTAGCAATAATACGTGTTTTATGAATATCTAAAGCAATTTTGAGTTTTTTATAATTGGTAATTTTATGAAAGTTTTTGACGATGAGACTACTGTTCGTCTCAATAAGCGCTAAAAGCTCATTGAAAGCACTCGCATCGACAATTGGAGCTGAAACAATGTGTTTAGCAAGCGTTTGCTTTCCCACACCACTTTCGCCTAAAATAAGCGCATTAATCGTTACGCTTTTAAGAAGATTGGCAGACTTAAGAGCCTCCATAGAGGCTCTTGACTTTGCTATATAATTAGTGTGATCCACAACATCCGCCACCATGTGAGTGACTTTCGCCGCCGCAGCATCCACCTTCACCATGGTCATGATCGTGATCATGTCCACCACAGCATTCGTGATCATCGTCATGTTCATGTGAACCACATCCACCTGAACCACAACCACAGCTATGTCCGCCACCAACGTAACCATTCAAGATTTCATCGGCAGTTGCATCACGTACTTCGACAATACTTACTGCAAATAAAAGATCTTGTCCAGCTAATGGATGGTTGAAATCGATTTCAACGGTCTCATCGTTAAAGTTTTTAACAATAACTTGAACTGTTTCACCGTGCTCACCTTGACCATAAAGTGTCATGCCAACTTGAAGCTCAAGTCCTGCAAATTGCTCTTTTGGTAAAGTTTGAACTGCGTTCTCATCGTAAATACCATACGCATCAGCCGCAGCTACTTTAATGTCAGCATTCTCACCAGCTTTAAGCTCTTTAATCTTCTCTTCTAATCCTGGAATAATTTGACCTTTCCCAACAATAAAAGAGAGTGGTGCTGCATTAATATTACTATCTAGAATTTCACCATTATCAACATTTCTAAGCTCATAATGGATTGAAACTACTTGATTATCACTAATACTCATATTTTCTCCCTTAATTTATAAACAAGAGATTTTAACATAAATATATTGTATATGCCCTTAGGCGAAAGTTTTAAGTCTATTTTTTGTGCAAAGAGGTGTATAAAAAAAGTTATTTTACTTTTTTTGCTTCTGGAGAATCAGGATAACTGTCTTTCAAAGCTTTATAAAAACCTTGTGCTTCTTTAGTTTTACCAAGTTTTTCAAAAGATGCACCTGTATGGTATAGAAGTGTTGGGGTATACGCTGCTTTATCAAAAAGTGCGATACTTGATTTATAGTGCTCAATCGCTGTACTGTAGGATTTTTGACTGTACGCTATCTCACCAAGATTAAAATTAATCTTAGCAGGTTTATAGTTACGATTTAACAACTCTGTATAAAGTGCTTGCGCATCAGCATATGACTTTTTATCAAAATGATCATCTGCTTCTTTAAGAAGAGTAGCGCTATCTTTGGTACTTAGCTCTTTAGCAGAAATTGTTTTTGCAGGCGCTGCTGAGGGAATCTCTTTTACAGCATCTTTTTTAGCTGGCTCAGATGCAGTAGCTATTGTTTTAGAAGTAGCTCCTTTGCCACCTCTTACTTCATTTGCTAACTGATCAAATTTATCTTTCGGAACATAGTTTTTATTGATTGAATCAATGAGTGATCCAAGTTCACCAACAACAACTTTGATTTTTTCTTGATTATCAGCTTGAATCTTGCGATTTTCTTCAACATACTCTCGAAGTTTTTTATTCTCCTCCTCGAGTTGTCGCATTTTATCATCTTGTTTTGCAATCTTACTCGCATAACTGTCCATTACTGAACGCATGCCTTCATATTGCTCAGAAACATTACTTAGTTCTGCTTTGTTAATAGAATTATTATCATTTGAAGCTGATTTTTGGTTATTTGGAAAATATTTTTTATCGCTTACAGTGACTGTGTTACTATAAGAAGTGGTACTACTGCCACTACTAACGTCACTTCCACCAAAAGCCGAGGGTTCACTCGATAGCGCTGCCATAGGCAGCAACGCTATCGAAAATAGAAGAATTTGTTTTTTCATTCAAACAAAGATTATGGAAGTACTTTAAATTCTGCTCTTCTGTTTTTAGACCAACAATCTTTATTGTGTTCGTTGCACGCAGGATTGCTCTCGCCATAACTTACTACAGTTACTCTATCAGCAACCATACCTTTAGCAACTAAACCATCTTTCACACTTTTTGCTCTTTTAAGACCAAGTGCATAGTTGTATTCATCTGTACCGAATTCGTCACAGTTACCTTCAACTTTGATTGAAAAGCTTTTAGCTTCTGCAGAGTTGAATAATGCAGCGTTTGCATCAATGTTAGCTTGTTGATCTTTTCTGATGTTGAATTTGTCAAAATCAAAATAGATTGTTTTAGAGTTAGCTTCTAGAGAAGCAATCAATTTTTGAAGTGCACTCATACCATCTGTTGCACCTTTTGTATCAGCCGTTCCTTTAGTCATATCGACTTCTGGACTTTTTTGGCTACAACCTGTTAAAACCAAAACCGCTACCGCTAAGCTTGTTAAAGCTAATTTACCCATTATTAGATCCTTTTTAAAAGTTCAAATTTAAAAACTTCGGAATTATACCACATTTTTTTTTAAAAGTCACCAGTCAATTGACTGAAGTTTGCCTGTTTTTAACGGAAAATGATACGTTTTGTTTGCATTTAGGCGAATTATGCCCAAAGCACTCTGATTTCCAAACTGTTTTATAAACATGATGGTATCAGGATCTTTTGCAAAACGTGGATAAAGATTTTCTCCTGTTGCAGTTAACTGTCTTAAATAATCTGTTTTTGTTGAAATCAAATAAAGATTAAATGTATTTCTTCCAAATTCACTATCACCCTCTCTACTTGAATAAACAATATAGTTGTCGTAAGTTGATATTGAGTTCTTGTTTTTGCCATGATAAACAAGTTTTTCAAAACTTTTATCGTAAATTCCTTGAGCAAATATGTCTGGACTTCCCAAACGATCAGAAACAAAAGCAATACGTTTGTCATCATCAATAAAATTGCCATTTACATCAATTCCAGAATAATCTGTAATCTTTGTAATTTTTCTAGTTTGTAGATCATAGAGATAAATATCGGGTTGATCTTTAGGTGCCATTGTAAGAAGTAATTTATTTCCATCTTTTGAAACATCCGAACAAACAACCATTCCAGGACTTGAAATAATGTTCTTTCTGCTACCATCTCTTAAATCATATTTATATACTGTTGGTTCAGCGCCACTATAAGAAGTGTAGAAAAATCCACTTTGTTCTGAATTCGCCCATTTAGGGAAAACATTCAGTCCACCCGTAACAATAACTTTCTGATAGCTAAGTGTGTAGTCAGAAATAACAATTTCACTTTTTTTAGCTTCTGTATATCGTGCGAATATAACAGATTGCTCCATCCATTTAATAGAAGGTGCACCGACTTGATCATTCGCATCGACAACAATTTTATGCGCTAAAAAAGGATTTCTTTTCTTATCAGTAATGCTATATGATTTTTCGAATGTAGTGACACCGGTTTTTGCATTAATCAATTTTACGTTCGCTGATGCAGCATTCAAATCTTGCCCTAAACTAAAACGCAAGATCATATCTACTTTTTTATCAGATAAAAAATTTTCTAGTGGACCGCCTTCATAACTACTTTGTAAATAATCATCAAGTACGTTAAAATGACTACTAACGCGTAAATCTCCAGCAATAAGTTTGAAAAAGCTTTTTCTAAACTCCAAATCAACATTTTTTGGACTTGCATCTTGTACTGCTATCTTTGGAAGTACATCTATTTTTTTTACGATTTCTACTGTTGCATCAGCAGCATATGCAAAAAAAGTTAAACATAAAAAAGCAACAATTTTTTTGAACATGTTTTACTCCTTGATATCTTTAAATTCGACTTGCATCTCAAAAAGCGGACCTTTTTCATACTTTGGAAATTCTACAGATTCCATAGCTTTAAGGAACTCTTTGAGTTTAGTGTTGAACTCGTTATTATAAGACAAAGAAACTATTTTGTAACTAAAGGTTCCTCGATCACTTACTTTGATGACAACCTTTGCAACATTGCCATTTTCAGTATCAATTGTTTTTTGCCAATTTTCCTCTAATATCTCTTGAACTTTACCAATAAACGGATCATACTCGCCGCCTTTTTTACTATCAATCGAATGTTTTTGCTCAGAGAAGTTCAGCGAATTTGCAATTTTAGATGCAGCATTCTCACTTTTTTCTTTAGTCTCTTCTTTGTTTGGCTTTATTCTTGTTGGCGCTGTCTGATCTTTTTTCTGCTCTTTTGCATCAGGAGGTAATTTTGAAGTATTAATATCTTCAAATAATCCTCGAAGCGATTGACTCTTTACAGCCTCTTTAGGCGAAGAAGCAACTTTTTTTTCTTCAGCAGGTGGTTTTTCAGCAGGCTTCTCAACAGGCTTTTGAACTTCTTCTTTTTTTCGCTCTTCTTTGAGTTTTTCAGAATCATTCTTTTTTCGCTCAACTAAAGCAACATTCATAGGATCTTTTTGGGAAGTATAATTTTTAATAGTATCTTTTTGATGACCTATTATATAGGCAAAAAAGACCAAGAGGACAACATATAAAAGGATGGACATAGTCCATCCTAAAGAGGCATATCTATTCACGCTCGACACAGGATCTATCCATTCGTTTCTAAAGATACATTAGTAAAACCAGCCTGTTTAATAGTTTTGAGTACAAACATTACATCTTTATATGAAAGACCCTCATCAGCTTTAATATAAACAATACTTTTAAGAGGATACTTACTTTTTTGCATCATAAAACTATCAGGGAATTCCGCAAGCGCAAAGCTATCAGTTTTAATATAGACTTTACGATCCTTAGTTACCCTTATCTCAAGTTCGGGAAGTTTACTCACCACAGCTGATTTACTGCCATCAGGTAATTTAATTACCTCTTCATAAACCAAAGCAGGTGTTGTTACCATCAAAATAGCAAGGAGTACTAACATAATATCTACTAAAGGCGTAATATTTAGATCAGGTACTTCATCCAATTGACTCATCATTTTAGCTATCTCTTCTTGGCTCATTTGCAGAGAGTAAAATATCTACTTCTCTTTGTACATAAACGATGACTTCGTATGCTTTTCTTCTAAGAAAAAGATTGGCACTGTATGCAGGAATTGCAACAAAAATACCTGTAGCTGTTGCAACAAGTGCCTCACTAATAGCTGGAGCAATAACGCCTAACGATGCACTTCCAGATTGTCCAAGACCACTGAATGTCTCCAAAATTGAGACAACAGTTCCAAATAAACCAATAAAAGGAGCTGTTGAAGCAATAATAGAGAGCATCCAAAGACCACTAGTTGCATTTTTTTCAGCAACATTCTTACATACATTTAACAGTTTTTCAGAAGCTCCTGCAGCACTTGAACATTTTCTCAAAATCGAATCATCTCGTACATTTTTAGCGCCCATTAACATTGATTCTAAAGAACTTTTCTCAATTGAGAGCCAATGTCCTAAATAGAGATATCTGCTAAAGAAAATACCAAAGGTAATAACAAAATAAAGCGACAACCAGATCAAGATCACCCACGTAAAAAAGCCACTTCTTGCAAAATAATTCAAGAACATTTCAAAAGACGACATAAGATTTAAAATTTCCTTGTTTTTGCGATAGACTCAATTTTTGCAGTTGCCATTGCAATAGCCACATCTGAATCGCTAATACTCTCAAGGAGTTGTTTAGCGGCTTCTAGCGATTTTGCAACTTCACTTTCACTGACCCCACCAATTGAAACTGCACCATCTGCTAAAACGGTCACAGAGTTTTCATCGACCTTGACATGTCCCCAATTAATTGCGACAACATCATGGTTCCCATCTTTGAGCTCAATATCAATCACACCCGCTTGTAAAAGCGTTACTAAAGAGGCATGGTTTGGTAAAACACCAAACTCACCCTCTTTGCCTGGAAGCGTAACACTTTTTACATCGTTGGCAAAAATCTGACCCGTAGGAGTCACAATTTCCAATTTTAATGTATTCATTTTTTAACCTTATCGCTTCTTAGCTTTTTAGTTTTGCAGCTTTCTCAATAACTTCTTCGATACTTCCTACCATATAAAAAGCAGCTTCTGGTAAATCATCGTATTTACCCTCTAAGATACCTTTAAAGCCAGCGATTGACTCTTCAAGCGTAACATATTTTCCAGGACTTCCTGTAAATACTTCAGCAACGAAGAATGGCTGAGACAAGAATCTCTCAATTTTACGAGCACGATCAACAGTAACTTTGTCTTCTTCACTAAGTTCGTCCATACCAAGGATTGCAATAATGTCTTGGAGGTCTTTATACTTTTGAAGCACTGCTTGTACGCCGCGAGATACATTATAGTGTTCGCTTCCCAAAATTTCAGGGTTAAGCATACGTGAACTTGAATCAAGAGGATCAACGGCAGGGTAAATACCTTTTTCTGCAATCGCACGGTTAAGTACGGTTGTTGCATCTAAGTGGGCAAAAACAGTAGCAGGCGCTGGATCGGTCAAGTCATCCGCTGGTACATAAACTGCTTGAACAGAAGTAATTGAACCTTTTTTAGTTGATGTAATTCTCTCTTGGAATTTACCCATTTCACTTGCAAGTGTTGGTTGATAACCAACCGCTGAAGGAATACGTCCAAGAAGTGCTGACATTTCTGCACCTGATTGTGAGAAACGGAAAATGTTATCAATAAACATCAATACGTCAAGTCCCATTTCATCACGGAAGTACTCAGCCATAGTAAGACCAGTAAGTGCAATACGGTTACGTGCTCCTGGTGGTTCACTCATTTGTCCATAGCACAGTGCAACTTTATCCAAAACGTTAGAATCTTTCATTTCGTGATAAAGGTCATTTCCTTCACGTGTTCTCTCACCAACACCAGCAAATACTGAATAACCACTGTGTTTAAATGCAACGTTGTGGATTAATTCCATAATAATAACGGTTTTACCAACACCAGCACCACCGAATAATCCTACTTTACCACCTTTTGCATAAGGAGCGAGAAGGTCAACAACCTTAATACCTGTTTCAAAAATTTCTGATTTAGTACTTTGTTCTTCAAATTTTGGTGGTTCTCTGTGAATTGACCATTGTGTTTTTCTTGAAACATCTGGACCTTGATCAATGACATCGCCAACAACGTTGAAAATTCTTCCTAGAACTTCTTCACCTACTGGAACTTGAATAGGATTTCCTAAAGCTTTAACTTCAATACCTCTTGTTAAACCTTCACTCATATCCATCGCAATTGTTCTTACACGGTTGTCGCCTAAATGTGCTGCTACTTCAAGAATTAACTTTTGTTTCTTGCCTTCTACTTCATAATTCACTTCAATCGCTTCATTGATTTTAGGAAGGTAGCCATTAAAATCGACGTCAACAACTGGACCCATAATCTGGCTAATTAATCCATTCATTGAATATTCTCCTTTTATTTTTTGCAAACAGTTTATTTCATATTATTTCATAGATTCTACACCACTGATAATCTCAATGAGTTCAGTAGTAATAGACTCTTGTCTAGCTTTATTATATGCCAATGTTAAAATGCCAACACGCTCTTTTGCGTTGTTAGTTGCATTTTCCATTGCTTGCATTCTCGCACTATGTTCAGCCGCTAATGAATCAATCAATGCGTAATACATATTGTATTCAAAATACTTTTGTAACAATGAATCTAAAATCTCTTCACCACTTTCATCAGGCTCTAATTCCATGAGTGAGCTTGTTTCTCGTGATTCAAGAGGAGATTGTACTGGAACAACATCCACAATTTTTAACTCTTGTGAAATCATATTTTTATAGCCGTTATGTATCAAGATAACTTTGTCAGTTTTACCTTCAACAAAATCATCGATTGCACCTTTGATAATTTCTTGTGCTTTTTCATAACTTGGGGATGAACTTACGCCTGCATAGGAGGTCAAAAGTTCAGTTCCTTGGAAATTGAAAAATGCCATGCCTTTTCTTCCAACGGCACGTAGTCTAACGGTTACTTTTTGTGCTGCGTAATCTGTTAAAAGTTTGCGAACTGCTTTAATCGTTTGAATATTAAAACCACCGCATAGACCTTTATCTGCTGTCACAAAAATAACATCTACTGTGCCTGGAGTCTCATTTTTATCAAAAAAACGACTCTCAACCGCACCATTTTTGTACTGGTTGATTTTATAAGCAATTTCAGTGAGTACTTCATTAATCTTAATAGCGTACACACGTGATTGCTTTGCAGCCATTTCGGCTCGTTTCAGTTTTGCAGTTGAAACGAGCTTCATAGCTCTTGTTGTTTTTTGAGTATTCTGAACACTCTTAATTTTTCTTTTTATCTCTTTAAGGTTTGCCATAGCTTATCCTTACTTGACTGCAAACGTCGCTTTAAACTCGCTCAATGCCTTATGTAATAGCTCTTCAAGCTCTTTATCAATCGCTTTTTTAGCTTTAAGTTGTTCAAAAATATCTGCATATTTTGCTTCAACATAAGAGTTAAGTTCCGTTTCAAAACGGCCTACTGATTTAACATCAATACTATCTAAGTACCCTTTAGCACCAGCAAAAATAATCAAAATCTGTTTTTCTACAGCAATTGGAGCATAAGGAGGTTGTTTCAAGAGTTCAACCATACGTTGACCACGCTCTAATTGTTTACGGCTTGATTCATCAAGATCACTTGCAAATTGTGCAAACGCTTGAAGCTCACGATATTGTGCAAGGTCAAGTCTCATTGTACCTGCAACTTGTTTTGTTGCTTTAATTTGAGCTGCACCACCAACACGAGAAACAGATAGACCAACGTTAATAGCTGGACGGATACCTGAGTTAAAGAGGTCAGATTCCAAAAAGATTTGACCATCTGTAATTGAAATAACGTTTGTTGGAATATAAGCTGATACGTCACCTGCTTGTGTTTCAATAATTGGAAGGGCAGTCAAAGAACCTGCACCTAATTCATCGTTAACTTTTGCAGCACGCTCAAGAAGTCTTGAGTGTAGATAGAAAACGTCGCCTGGGTACGCTTCACGACCTGGAGGACGGCGTAGAATCAATGACATTTCACGATAAGCAACCGCATGTTTTGAAAGATCATCATAAACGATTAATGCGTGTTTACCACTATCTCTGAAATACTCACCCATAGAAACACCCGCATATGGCGCTAAGAATTGCATTGCAGCAGAATCACTAGCACCTGCATTAACGATGATTGTGTATTCCATAGCGCCGTGTTCTTCAAGTTTTTTTACAACTTGGGCAACAGTAGATTGTTTTTGACCAATCGCAACATAAATACATGTAACGTTTTGACCTTTTTGATTGATGATAGTATCGATTGCAATCGTTGTTTTACCCGTTTGTCTATCACCAATAATAAGCTCTCTTTGTCCTCTACCAATTGGAACAAGTGCATCAATCGCTTTAATACCTGTTTGAAGTGGTTCATGAACAGATTTACGTGCCATAATACCATGTGCTTTTTCTTCAACGAAACGTGTCTCAGTTGCGTTGATTGGACCTTTTGCATCAATTGGATCACCCAATGAGTTAACAACACGTCCAACAAGTGCTTCACCAACAGGAACACGAAGAAGTTTTGCTAATCTTTTAACAGAAGAACCTTCTTTAATATCATTACAGCTACCAAGAACAACGATACCTACACTTGATTCCTCAAGGTTAAGTGCCATTCCTCTCTCACCATTTTCAAACTCGACCATTTCACCGGCCATAACGTTTTTCAAACCATAAACATTGGCAACACCGTCAGCTACAGAAATAACTTTCCCTGTCTCTTCGATATCAACATTGAGCTCAAAGTTTTCAATACGCTCTTTAATGATTGAACTGATTTCATCAGCTTTCATTTTTGCTCCCACAAATTACTCCTTAACTTTCTTTTTATCTATTGTTATTGTTAAATTGCTTTTAAAATATGCTCTGTCATCTGAGCTTTTAAGCGCTCAACTGAAAAGCTTACTTCAACACCCAAATCATCCAACTCTACTTTAATTCCAGGATAACTGTTTTCATTAGCGTTTAATTTAATCTTAGCATTAAATTTTTTACTGAAATTTTCTTCTAACATTGCAATTTGTGCTTGACTCATTTTAAAGTTTGTCGAGACACTGCCTTCATAGGTATTGTTTTTCAAAGAGAGCTGATATTTTAACTCTTTTGCAACAACGGGAATTAGTTTTAATCGATCATTACTGCTCAACAATTTAATGAAATTTTGAAATTTCACATTTTTGTTTTCGACTAAAGAAAGAACAAGTTCTTCTTTTGCTTTTGATGTTACATCTGGAGAGAGAATAATGTTATTAAATTTCTCTAACTTAAATGCATCAACCAATTGAATCAACAGACCATAAACTTCTGTTAATTCGCTATCTTTACATCCACTCATGAGAGCATTAACATATTTTTTTGCTATCGCTCCACTCATTATGCAACCTTCTTATTGACAATTTTGACAATTTCGTCATTATCAAGAGAGATTGAACCCTCTTTAAACATTTCATCTAAAATTTCACACACAATCGCTCTTTGCATTTTACGACGTTCAATGCTGACGCGATCTTCAAAAGCTTTTTCTAAGCCTTCAATTTCAGCTTCTGCCTCTTGAGCAACTTTATCGCCTAAAAGAAGTGCTTCTTTTTTTGCAGTTTCAACAAGAGCCCTTGCATTTGCTTTTGCTTCTTCAACTTTAGCAAGCGCAATCTCTTTTTTGCTATTAGACTCTTTTAATTTTACTTGAATAGAATCTAATTTTGTTGCAATCTCATTTTTGCGTCCAAGATACCACTGTTTTGCAGCATCTGCAACATAGTAGTACATAATCGCAGCAAAAATTAGAAAGTTAATGGTTCTAGGAATAATATCGCTTGCCCCATCACTCTCACCACCATTGGCTAAAAGTGCAATTGGAGCTAACAAGAGTAAAAAATAGTTCATTTTCATCCGCATACTCCTTAAATATGGCTCAGTTTAGCAGAAACGCTCTCTTTGAAAAGAGGCATTTGCGCCAACAGACCATTTTTAAACTCATTTTTTTCTGACTCTAAAGCCTTCAAAAATGCTACACCTTGAGCTTCAATATCACTCTTTTTTTGCTCAACTTTTTTTGCAGCTTTTTCTTTAGCCTCGTTCAGTGCAGCTTCTCTAATCTTAGCTGCTTCCATTTTGCCCTCAGACAAAATTGTCTCTACTTCTTTATAGTAGGCTACAACGTCACTGGCATTTTTCCCTGCATTTTCTAAATCACGATTAATAGAGTTGTTTCTATTGTCGATAAACTCCAAAAGGGGTTTATAAAGCGTTTTGTTAAGAAGTATTAACAAAACTAAAAATACAGTTCCAGTCACCAGTAACAGTGCTGGGATAATATCCAACATATTTCTTGCTCCTTTAGCTCGAGATCAGACTCAATTTTTAAGATTTTTTTAGCACAAACAAGATTGCTGTATCAAAATTTTGCGCGAATTGTAACACAGCAAAGGAAAATAGTTTATTAAATTAATAAAAACAACTAATGAGATTACTTCAATTGCTCCAAAAAAGTATAGATTGCTTCACCGTTTTTAAAATGGATTGTAATAGTATTGGCTTTTGGTGTAGCCTCAAAACCAAGCTCTTTGAGCCTGCTTTTAAGTGTTTGGAGTTCTTCAGGAATAGCAGAAATGGTCTTTACATGTTTATTTATTGTTTCATCAGCACTTTTCAATTTTTTAACCAATGCCTCAGTTTCACGCACACTGAGTTTTTGACCTAAAATTGTATTGACGATAGTCTCCTCATCTTTTGGCTCAAGTCCTACCAAAACTTTTGCATGACCTTGGGAAAGGACACCCTCTGAAAGGTACTTCTTCGTTTGATCACTTAGGCTTAAAAGACGAATAGTGTTGGTAATTTGCGTTCGGCTTTTATGAATAATTTCAGAAAGCCCGTCTTGAGTTATTTTATACTCTTCAATCAACTCTTTATACGCAATTGCAAGTTCAACGGGGTTGAGATCTTCTCTTTGGATATTTTCAATAAGAGCAAGTTCACGTAGATTTTTTGATTCAATGTCGGCAACAATCGCTTTAATCTTTGTGAAACCAGCCAATTTACTTGCACGTAAACGACGTTCACCCGCAAGGAGCATATAGCCTTCATCTTTGGCAACAACGATAATAGGTTGAATTAAACCATGTCGCTTGATTGACTCGCTTAACTCTTTAAGAGCCGTTTCATTAAATGAAACACGCGGTTGATAAGGGTTAGGCGTAATACGTTCAATATCTATTTCACGAACTAAATCTTTCGCCTGTTCAATGTCTTGTTTGTAAGCCTCTTCAACATCCTCAATAATAGCACTTAATCCTCGTCCTAAAACTTTCTTTGCGCTCATCACATCAGCTCACTAAAATTGAATTTGCAAGATTTTGGTACGCTTTAGAACCTGGAGATTCTACATCATACAAAATAATGGGTTTACCAAAACTTGGGGATTCTGCAAGCTTAATATTGCGAGGAATGACCACATACGAAGCGCTCTCTTTATCAACAAACAGTTTACTTTTAAAGTGCTCTTTAAGATCTGCAAAAACTTGTTTTGAAAGATTGTTTTGTGTGCTGTACATCGTTGGTAAAAAGCCTTTAATTTCCAGTGTTGGATTAATTGTTTTTTTAATCAATTTCACGGTATTAAGCAGCTGAGCCAAACCTTCCAATGCAAAAAATTCACACTGAATAGGAATAATAACGGAGTTTGCAGCGCTTAACGCATTGATTGTAATACTTCCAAGTGCTGGAGGCGAATCAATGATAATATAATCATATTGGTCTTTAATTTCTTCAATTTTTGTCTTTAAAATAAGCTCACGCCCTTTTGTGTTGTTGTCGTAAAACTCTTTTTCAACACCTACAAGACCAATATTGGATGGTGCTACATGTAACGTTGAAAGAGATGTCTCAAGTATGACTTGCGAGAGACGTTTTCTGCCGATAAGAACGTGATAGATGTTGTACTCATAGTCACTTCTGTGAAAACCAAGACCTGTTGTAGCATTGGCTTGAGGATCAATGTCGATCAATAACACGCGCTTTTCAGCAACTGCTAAGGAGGCAGCCAAATTGATAGCGGTCGTTGTTTTACCAACACCACCCTTTTGATTTGCTATCGCTATAATCTCACTCATCGTAAACTGTACACCTTTTTATTTTCTAGCTCTATAGAGCCATCATCACACAATATCGCGTCACGCAACGAGACCAATTTGCCATCCAAATGGAAAGAGAAGTTTCTGTTTTGATCAAATTCTATCTTATATTTACTAAAAACTTTCTTCCACGATATTTTTTCCTCAACCTTTGCAATTAAATCTTCGGCTAAAGCATTTGGTGTAACGATGATATCTAAAATTCCGAAATTTTCGGGTGCACTGCAAATATTAAGACCTATTGAGCCTACAATAACAGCACCGATTTTGGTGGTAATCATCCCTCCAATTTTTGTGTCATTACAGTAAAAATCATTGGGCCACTTCAACCATACGTGCGAGCCTTGCTCCTCTAAAATCTGCTTCGTCAAAGCCGAAAAATAGATCGATACAGAGGCTAATGGTAAATCGAGCGGTAACTGTTTCTCTTCTACACAAAACGAGAAAAAGAGATTTCCCGCTTCTCCGATCCAGCTATTTCCACGACTTCCAACGCCATTGCTCTGTAGTGAAGCTCCAACGGCACATGGTGCAAGAAGTGTACCTTCGCGAAGTGAGGCGATAAGATACTGATGTGTAGATTCTAAGGTATCAAACCAGTGGATCACCAATGTTAAGCCTTTTTCCTCGAATATAATCTAGTGCTTTCATCGCATTTTTAGAAACGGGTTGAAGCGTTTTAAGAAGAAGTGAGCCTTTTTTACATGTAATAATGACACCTTCAGAGCTTATCGCTTTAATCACACCAGCAATAGCTTCATCTTCATGACTAAATAATTCAAGATCAAGCAGTTTTAGCCCCGATTCGATAAAGAGGCCTGGCCAAGGAGAGAGTGCTTTATACTGGGTGAGGATGTGATTGGCATTTTGTTCAAATGAGATCAGTCCATCTTCTTTTTTGATCTTTTTACAATGTGTTGAATTGGCACTCATTTGGGTCAAAGGAGAAAGCGATGTAAAATTTTTAAGCGTCGTTACGGTTAGTTTTGCCGCCAACATGGCTAATAGATCAAAAAGGATGGACGCGTTATGTTCTGGCTCAATTTTCAAATATGAAAATCCTAGCATTGCTCCGGTATCTAATCCCTCTTCCATCAACATAGAAGTGACGCCTGCGTAGGTTTCATTCGCAAGGAGTGTTGATTGGATAGGACTAGCACCTCGGTATTTTGGAAGTAAAGAAGCGTGAAGGTTAATGCATGGGGCAATATCAAGGACTGCTTTAGGCAAAATCTGCCCGTACGCGGCTACTACAATAAAATCAGGTTGATAAGAGGCAATTTTTAGTTGCGCCTCTTCTGTACGCAGAGATTTCGGCTGAAAAATTTCTACATGTAAATCTTGTTCGAGTAGCCACGCTTTGATATGAGGAGGTGTCAGTACTTGTTTTCGACCAACGGGTTTATCCTCTTGCGTAACGACAAGCACGATCTCAATATCTGCATCTTTAAGCAATGCCTCCAAAATCGTCGTCGCATAAGAAGGTGTCCCCATAAAAATGACGCGCATCTTAATCCTTACATGTAAAGAGTGTTCCACCTTTATGAACGCCCTCTAGCATATAACTTTTAACATCACTTAAATCAAAACCACTCGCAATAAACATCGATTTTTTGCGTTCAAGTAAAAAGTCTGCCGCTTTGAGTTTGGTGACAATGCCGCCTGTGGCAAAAGCAAAATTGGCTGATTTTTCAACTTCCAATTCAGAAGGCTCAATCTCATGAACGATTTTACGCATTTTTGCATCTTCGTGTTTGTGTGGATCTTTGTCATAATAACCATCAATGTCGGAGAGTAAGATCAAAAGATCTGCACCAAAGTAATAAGCGACACGAGAAGAGAGTTGATCGTTATCACCAAATACAAGCTCTTCGGTTGCTGTTGCATCATTTTCGTTAATGATAGGAAGAATTCCATTTTCAAGCAATGTGTCTATCGTACATTTAGCATGGTAACAGCGTTTTCGTGAATCAAAATCATCTGCTGTTAAAAGAAGCTGGGCACCACTTTTACCAAATTTCTCTAGCTTCTTGTTATACATCGCCATGAGCTGTGGCTGACCTACTGCAGCAATCGCTTGGCGATTGTGCAACAATTTTTTATCCAATTTTAAAAGAGAATACCCCGCAGCAACAGCACCGGAAGAGACCAAAATCACCTCATGCTTTTGCATAAGTGCCACTAAAAATTCAACTAAATTAAGAATACGCTCTTTGCATAAACGGTTTTGCTCGCTAAGGACATGCGTGCCAACCTTAACAACTACTCTTTTCATCACGAACCTTTGTTATAACATCAGATAGGGCATATTTAATCGGATCAATATTGATCTTAGAAACAGACGAAATTGGCATGACAAAAAATGGCAATGCTCGCTCTCTTTCATGCACATCTTGGCAATACGTATGTAAATCTTCCCGTGCTTTATATTTGCTTGCCAAATCATTGGCTTCAAGCCCAAGCAAAGCTAAGAAAGCATCGACTTTTTCATTGGTCTCTTCGGGGCTTAGTGTGTCACAACGTGTGAGTGCAATCGCATAATCGCGAATGGCTAGTTTCTCCGAAAAGTTTTTTAGCTCTTGTTGCAATGTAAAATACTGCTCTTTAAGATCACGATAATTGGCAAGATCAACCATAAAAAGTAAAAATTTTGTACGCTCAATATGACGCAAGAACTCAATACCTAACCCCTTACCTTCGCTAGCACCCCCAATAATTCCAGGAATGTCAGCCATGACGTAAGAGCGATAATCATCCGTTACAACAACACCTAATTTGGGTGTGAGTGTTGTAAATTCATAATTGGCAATTTCAGGTTGCGCATTGGAAACAACTGAAATCAGTGTTGATTTTCCGACATTTGGAAAACCTACGAGTCCAACATCTGCAATGAGTTTAAGCTCTAACTTAATCTCTTTTGTAACACCACCACGTCCAGGTTGCGCAAATTCAGGGCGTTGATTGGTTGAACTTTTAAAGTGCGTATTACCAAGACCGCCCATTCCGCCTTCTAAAAAGAGTTTTTTATCTTCATCTTCTAAAAGATCTAAAAGCACTTCACCCGTTTCAGCATCAAGGACTTGGGTTCCAGGAGGAACAGTAACAATTAAATGCTCACCCATTTTGCCGTACATTTTTCGCCCCATACCTGGCTCACCATTTTTAGCTTTAAGGTGTTGATTGTTGCGAAAGTGAGAAAGAGTATGGGTGTTTCTATCAATTTGGAAATAGACATTGCCACCACGCCCACCATCTCCACCATCAGGACCACCTTGGATAACATGCTTTTCTCTACGGAAAGAGACACAACCCGGTCCGCCTTTGCCTGAGCTGAGTGTTAATGCTACATTGTCTATAAACATCGTAAAAACCTTTTAATATGTAGAATAATGCCTTTAATCATTACATGTAATCGTATAATCATTAGAGGTATTTTTTGTTTTTGAGGGAAAAAAAGAGGGTGGAGCGAACTCCACCTTTAAATTACAAACTTGCGGGGATAACAGAAACTTTGTTTCTTATTTTATCTTTACGTTGGAATTGTACAAAACCATCGATTAATGCGTAGATAGTGTGATCTACACCAATACCTACGTTACTTCCTAAATGTACTTTTGTTCCACGTTGACGAATAATAATATTACCTGCACGTACGAACTCGCCACCAAATTTTTTAACACCCAGTCTACGTCCAGCTGAGTCTCTATTATTCTGGGTACTTCCCTGACCTTTCTTGTGAGCCATTGGTTACTCCTAATCTTTTCTTATGTAACGTTTGTGGGTTAAGCTTTAATGCTTACAACTTTTACTCTAGTGTATTGTCTTCTAAAACCACGTTTGACTTTTGAGTCTTTACGTCTGCGTTTTTTGAAAGTAATAACTTTTTTGTCTTTGCCTTCAGTAACAACTTCTAGTTCTACTGTAGCACCATTGACGAATGGAGCACCCACTTTAAGTTCGCCATTATTCACAGCTAAAACTTCCGTCACTACTATTTTCTCTTTTGGCTGAGCGTCAAGTTTGTCGACATTTAAGTAGTCGCCTTCTTGAACTTTGTACTGCTTCCCGCCATTTTTGATAATTGCATACATGCGTATGTCCTTCTTGGGAGAGATTTTATTTTGAGGTTTGGATTTTACCTAAACCTTCTTTAAGGTAATATTAAAATAAAACCTCACTGCTATTTCGCGTTAAAGTACCATGTCAGTGTAGTACTCAATCTGCGCTTTTTTCAAAATACGAATAAAGTTTGTACTGCCTTCTACCCCTGCTGGATAACCTGCTGCTACGATATAGGTTTTTTCTTTGTCGATTAAACCTCTCTCAATTCCTTTTTGAAGGGTTTTACCAAGCATCATATTGAGATTACTTGCTTCAATATTCATAATCGGCTTCACACCCCAAGCAATCGTTAAAGAGCGTGCTGTTCGTTCATCATGTGTAACGGCATAAATATCTGCTTTAATGCGGTAACGTGCTAATTTACGTGCTGATTTTCCTGAACTGGTGAGTGAAATCATCGCTTCAACACCCAAACGATCTGCCAAACGCGCTGTAGAAGAAGAGATAATATCGGTCTCATCTAAGAATGGATAAACCTCAAATTTGCTGTACGGATAGATTGTCTCTGTCTCTTTGATGGTATTGGCCATAACTTCAACAACATGAATCGGGTTTTTACCAATCGCACTCTCTTCGGAAAGCATGACAGCATCGGTTCCATCAAGTACGGCATTGGCAACGTCACTGATTTCAGCTCTGGTTGCCATCTCTTTTTCAGCCATAGAAAGAAGCATTTGTGTTGCAGTAATAACTGGCTTGGACGCAGCATTGGCTTTGGCAATAATTCTTTTTTGAATACTTGGAACTTTATAGTATGGTACTTCAATACCAAGATCGCCCCTTGCAACCATGATGCCATCACTTACTTCTAAAATCTCATCAATTTTTTCTACCGCATCAAATTTTTCAATTTTAGCAAAGATGTGTGAACGTGACTTGTGTGCTTTAAGAATTTTTCTTACATGTAAAATATCTTTGGCACTTTGAACAAACGAAACTGCCACAAAATCAACGCCATGTTGTGCACCCCATAAAAGGTCTGCTTCATCTTTTGGCGTAATAACCTCGATGTTAATGACGGTATTTGGGAAATTGACCCCTTTATTGGAAGAAAGTTTACCGCTATTTTCAATCTCTGTTACAATTTTTTTGCCTATTTCAATGACTTTTGCTCTGATGTTGCCATCATAAAGGTAGATATATTCACCCTCTTTGAGCATATCTAAGATTTGAGGTTGATTGATGCACAGTTCATAAGCACCATCTTGAAGTTTTTTACCTTCAATTTGCTCTTTCGTAAAATAGAGCTTGTCACCAACTTCTAAATAAAAATCTTCCTCAAGTTTTCCAACACGAATTTTAGGGCCACAAATATCTTGTAAAACACCTACTTTTTTCTGTACATTTTTTTCTGCTTCTCTGATTTTTGCTAATGTGCTTGCATGATACTCATGGGTACCATGGCTAAAATTGAGACGAAATACGTTTACACCAGCGTTAATTAATCCTTCTAAAACCTCTACGCTATCGCTTGCTGGTCCAACTGTTGCTAGGATTTTTGTCTTTTTATCCATCTTTAGTTCCTTCTTTCAAAATGAGTTCTATTGTATCACTTTTTTGTTACAAAATTATATCATAAGCCTTACATGTAAAGGCTAAAGTGATGATGAAGTTTTGCCCAATGCTTCTTTTTCAATACCATCAAACAAAAGCTTATAAATCTGCTCTGCTCTACTTTCAATGTACTCAAAAGAGTGCGCTTGCTTGCACAATCGTATAAAATGTCCCATCACCGCTTCATTGATTTTTATTTGGGCTTTTAAAAGCGATCGAAGAAGATACGTGTAGCGTTCAGTGCCATAGTCAATTGCAAGATGATACTTTTGTATCACTCTTGTGGCATCTTCTTCCCAGATATGCATCGACATAGGAAGTTTTTCGCGTAATATTTTTTTGAGCTTTTGAGTGCCTTTTTTAAAAACATCAAATTTTATTGTGTAGCTTGAAAAAAAGATTAATTCTTCTAATTCTTTATGCGTTTCGACATAAATCTCATCTTTAATATAGTATTTGATGGCGTTATCAATATCTTCAAAGCGTGATTTCATCGACTTTTTGCAACCTCACAAGTTTCTTAATGTATATTATATCGGCAGATTAATTCAATAAAATTAAAAGCTTTCTATGCTATCATCTCTGACTCATAATCCTAATTAATATAAACGGTTGAAACAAGGCCATGACAAATACCATACAACACTCGATTTTAATCTTTAACTATAATGAAGCTGTCCTTGAAAGTCGTAATAGTGTTTTATACAACACGATTGTTGGACAACAAGCTTCTTTAAAAGAGAAAGGTATCAAAGGTATTCTTGTTTCTTTAAAAGATACTCCTTATGCGCCCTTAGTCAAAGAAGATCCCAATCTTGCAAATTTAGTAAAGCAACTTGAAAAATTAAGCCATACTATTGATCTTCCCGTCGCTATTGGTGACTATAAAAGAGATACTTTCACGTATCTTAAAAAACTCAGTTCCGATACATCCGTCAAACTTTTCCAAAATATTAACACCGCACTCCTCTTTTTCAATCCTAGTGCGCTGAAAAAAGAACTTGCGGTACTTATTTACGATGAAGACAAAGAAAATGCCGATAAAATTGCAAGTGAACTTGTGAAGCTTGGCTACTCTATCGTGCATGCACAAAATGCTGAAGACTTTAAACTCAAAGCTTCTGCTAAAAAATATGATATGACGATTACGCATACTGCGATTAATCAAGCCAAAAATAAACCATCGGCAACACAGAGTTTAGGTCTTTCCAAACAACTTATCATCAACCTCCCTGTCTTTATTGACACAGCGGTTAATTCACTGGTCACTATTACAGGACTTGAAGCCCAAAAGATAAAACACGAAATCAGACCCTTTAATGAAAAAATTCCATCACAAGTTATTATTGCTGCTATGAAGTTTAAAGGTGATATTAGTGGTGCTTTCTTCCTGATCTTTCCACGAGAACTTGCCCTCATTGCCCTCGAAGCAATGTTAGGAGAAAGCCTTGAAGCAGAAGACACCGCAGCCATTGTCGATGGTGTTGCAGAACTTTGCAATATTATCACAGGTTCAGCTAAAGTCATTTTCTCGAACAAAAAACTCAAAGTGCTTTTTGAACTCCCCAAAACCTACCTTTCTTTACAGGTAGCACTGAGTGATACACTAGGGTCTAACGGTGTCTGGATCGATATGCAGCTAGATGAAAAACCATTTTATATGTTCGTTACGAAATAATTACTTCTTTTGTAAAAAGTGCAATGCCTCCGCAAGAGGCTTGTCGCTCTCTTCGTTCTCTTGATGGACTTCAATATTTGGGCTAACGCCACTTGGCCACACACTTTTTCCTTTGGGTGTACTCCACCTTGCTGTTGCAAATTTTACGGCTGACGTATTGGTACTTAACGGAAAGAGTGTTGCAAAAGTATCTTTTCCAAACGTTGGTGTTCCAATGATCACCGCACGATTGTACTCTTGCAATACAGAAGCTACAATTTCAGAGCTTCCCGATGAGTCATTATTGACTAAAATAACCAAAGGAACGGTTTTTAAAAAAGGTAGTGCTTCTATTTTTTGAACATATTCAGACCCATCATAGTCTTGTGGCGTATTTTTATACTGCTTTTTTTCTTCTTTATGGCGACTTTTCACATTAATAATAAGCTTATCATTTTCTAAAAAAAGAGAAGTGATGGCTATACCACTCGTAAAAAAGCCTCCTGGATTATCACGAAGATCCAAAATAAAACCACTCACTTTGTGCTCTTGTGAATCATAGAGATACTGCGTGTCTTCCAGCATTTCCGCAAGTGCATTTTGAGCAAAAGAGCTAATCTTTATGTAGGCAATATCACCTTCAAACATTCGCGGTGTAATAAGATCAATCGTAACATTTTTTCGTGTTAGTTGTAATTCAATAGGTTTAGTGCTATTGGACTTCAAAACGCTCAGTTTTATTTTGCTATTAGGTGCTCCTCTTAGTTGAGCAACAACTTCTTCAACACTAAGATCACGGACGAGTATGCCATCCACTTGAACAATCTCATCTCCTTTTTGAAGATTCACTTTCTGTGCAGGAGAGTGTTCTACTACCGATTTAACAAAAATATGGTTATGTTTCTCCATCAGAAAAAGCCCAATACCCGCTACGGCTTTAGAACTTAAATAGAGTGTTTCATACTCTTCTTCGTTCAAATAGCGTCCATTTTGATCGACGCTATTCACCATTCCATCTAAACATCTGTTCATAAGTCGTTTTTCATCAACTGGATTGATTGACTCATCTTTGATTTTCTGTGCAACTTCTTGATATAAAGCAGAAGGATCATACGAAGGTGAGGCCGCATTAAGCATGCCTACAATAATGAAAATAACCCCCAACAAGCGTCTCAAAAACATCTCCTATCGTGTATCTATGTTGTATAGTACTATTTTCATACGATTTTTGCAAAAATAGTCACACTTGAAATAGCTTTTACTTTTCAGTCAGTAGCAACCTCATCGGTTGCATCAAAGAAGCTTCAAACCCAAACTGCTGATAAAAATGGTGTGCTTTAAAATTATCGGTATCGGTTAAAAGCGTAATGCGTTTACATGTAAGTTTTTCGGCATACAAAATAGCATGCTCAATAAGCGCATGTCCACCACCTTTTCCTCGCCAAAGAGGATCAACAACCATATCTTCTAAAAACGCTACTTTCCCACCCAATGCTGTGCTTATTGTCCATAAAAGAGTGACCATACCGATAATTTTTTGATCACTTTTTAGTACAAAAATAGTCCCTATACTTGCATCATTAAGAATCATTTGAAGCCCAGTTTGTTGTAGGGTACGGTTAGGAACAAACTCTGCTTCTTGTGAAAAAAGTATTGTTAGTAAATCTATTAAACGCTCAATATCAGAAAGTTTTGCCTCTTCAACAACAAACATAACACTCCTTTACATTTTTAGTATTGTAACATAGGAACCTTTTTTGCTTGTCATAATAAGATCGCTATAAGGAGTTTTTGATGACAATCAGTGATGCTCAAAATAAAATAAGTCAATCGTTGAACAGCACACTTACAACGCTTAAAAACGAAGGTACTTCCGCTCTCTCCTCTTTTGCAAAGGAACTTCAAAGCCAACTTGGCGTTAAGACAAATATAAATCAGCCAGAGGTTATAGCGCCTAGTGAATCAGATACGATGGTTGAAGAGTTTAAAAATACATTAGGCACGAAAGGGGCACTGACTTTTTTTCAAGATTACAACAATGAAAAAATTGAGAAGATGATTGAAGAGAAAAAAGCAGAATTAGAAGGTAAACTAGGACTTAGTGCCGATACTCAACCGCCATTAACGGGGAATGCAAGAACCGAAGCATTGGCAACGTTAGATCAAATGATGAGTGATTTTCGCAAGCAACTGATGGATAAACTCAATGCAGACACGAAGATAGATCAACAAAATTCAATGCTCACTACATTTTTACAAAAAATGGGTTAACGTTTTTGCAACATTAAAATGGTTTTATCAGGCTCGTCACCAAATAGTGTGACGGGTTTGGTAGAGCTGAGTTTAAACATTTTAAGCTTTTTGAAATATGAAAGCGGATGAAAGTATTGCGTTATTGACCCTTCTTCCTTACGGTAAAACTCACCCTCTTTTTCAAACAGAACAATCTTGGTTAAAAGCTCTTTGTTAAAGAACGTTGCATCAACAGACAAAAATTGATCATTTCTGTTTTGACACATCACACCATCTGCCACACCTTCAAAACCATAGAGAGTGTTGACATCAAAGATAAAATAGCCCTCTTTAGGTAAAACTCTTGCGACTGCTTCTAAAAAAGAGCCTATCTCTACGGGCGAGATATAGTTGAGTACATCAGCAATAGCAACAACACATTCAAATGAAGCTTCCTCAAACGCCTCTAACTCTTTGGTGCTTGCATTCACACCTAAAGCAAGAGCACGCTCAACCATAGAGCCACTTCTATCAATGCCACAGGCATCAAATTGCTCGTTTTGCAAGTGGCTTAAAAAGGTTCCATTACCGCATCCCACATCTAAAATACGCTTTACATGTAAAGATTTGAGTAAGTTCAAATAGATCTGATAGAGTTTTTCATACTGTGCATCAAAGCCTATTAAAGACTCGATTTTAGCGTAAAGGTCAAGAGGATTTATCATGTGTGTAGGCTTTATTTGGGGCTTTTTTCAAAGCCCCGTGAGATTTAGTCAACGAGTTCTTGTTTGAAGAGTTCTTCATTGAAGGTACGACCAAGGTATTCACAAACGATTCTAACGTCACGTCGTGCATTACCAAGACAGCTAGTAGCACCAGGACTTGGTGTCATGTTAAAGATGATACCCGTACCTGGATTGATACTCGCTTCTCCAAGCATCAATTTTTTCTCTGTTTTATTGATAACTTGAGGTCTTACACCACCAAAATTATGGGCGTATTCAAGTTCATCCAACTGAAGGGAAGGAACAATTTTACGTGCATCTTTAATGAAAAGCTCTTTACCAAATTTAGGAATTTCAAAGAGGAAATTTCTAAAGATGTAATTACGAATGTCACTGTCTTTCATCAAATCCCAAAAGACTTTTGCAACTTTACCATCAAATTGGAGTGTCTGCCAAAAATCAAGATACGTACCACCCGTGTAACGCTCCAATTTTGGAAGAACCAGCGCTGTTGGACCAAAACGTGTGCAGCCATCGGCTAAAATATCGGGGTCACCATGTAACGCTGCAAAAGGAAGTTTTGGATGTTGCACCATGTAAACTTTACCATTGAGCATTTTTTTCTTTGTCATGTAAAAGCTACCAGCAACGGGTAAACATGCAAAGTCAAGACCATAACCCATTTCATGTGCAAGATAAAGTGAATGCGCACCAGCATTTACAACCACAAAATCTGCTGTAAAGGTCTGATCTTTGGTCATAACGACATGCATATCACCAAGTTTTGTAATGTTGGTTACTTGAGAATTCAAAAAGACGTCAGCGACTTTGCCTTCGATTTTTTGTGCCTCTTCAACCAAACTCTCAGTCATAGCCCCAAAATCAACGGTACTAAACTCTCCGCCTTCAACACCGACACCAATGATGTTATCAGGACGCTCTTTACCATTTTCATCGTAAATAAGCTTTGGTTCGATTTTAGAGAGTTTTTCTTTATCAAACACTTCCAAATACGGATAGAGTTCTTTAAACTCTTCGTATCGTTTTTGCATATATTCAACTTCGGTATCACCCACACCGATAGCCATTTTCTGATGAGCAAATAAAAATTTGCCCTCATGCCCATGTTTAACGCAATATTTTGCGATCATGCTAGCAGTCTCTTTGACTTTTTTAGCTTTGTCTAGAGTATAGTTGGTCTCTATGTCACCACAGTGAATGGTTTGAGAATTTGACGTTCCAGCAGAATTTAATTTTGCTAAACGCTCATATTTTTCGACTAGCGCAATGCGCTTAACATCTGTATATTTTGCAAGCTCATAAAAAAGAGCTGCACCTGAGATTCCGCCACCGACTACCAAGACGTCATAGTGATTTTTTGTCATTCTAAATAACTTCCTACTCTAAGATTTTAGGGTGTGACATTCTATTATAAAAAGTCCTACAAAAACTTTAAATAAAGTTTATTTTGGACATTTAAAATAAAACTTTTACTTTACAGCGATTGCTTCGATTTCGACCAACGCATTTCTAGGCAAGGTTTTCACGCCAACGGTACTTCTAGCGGGTTTATGCTCCCCAAAGAAAGAACCATACACGCCATTAACTTTGGCAAAGTCGTCCATATTGGCTAAGAAAATAGTCGTTTTAACCACTTGTCCTAGACTACTTCCCGCTTCTTTAAGCACGGCTTGGAGATTTTCTAACACTTGCGTGGCTTGTGCTTCCACGTCGCCATCCAAAAAACTACCATCGGGCTTTAGTGCAATTTGCCCAGAGGTAAAAACCATATCATTCACAACAATCGCTTGTGAATAGGGACCAATCGCCGCAGGTGCATTGGTCGTCGAAACTATCTTCATACATCTTCCTTTTCAAAATTTTCAATCACATTTTTAAATACTTCTACTAAAGAGTCTACTTCGCTTAGTGGGCAACACTCATTGGGCGCATGAATCGTATCATTGACCACACCACACTCAACGGTTGCTATGCCAAAACTTCCAAAAAAACGTGCATCACTGGTTCCGCCAGCGGTGGAGAGTTTAGGTATTTTTCCCTTTACATGTAAGAGTGCGCTAGAGAGTACTTTGACAATACGTGAGTCTTTACATGTAACAAACGGTTGCGCACTTTCACTCAAACGGAGACTAAAATTCATTCCTTCAAGCACACTTTCAACATACATACGAATTTTTTCGACATCCGTTTTGGTGGAATTGCGGACATTGAACATCATTTTAAGATTACCTGGGGTGACATTGCTCACCTCCATGCCGCCGCGAATATCTGTAATAACCATCTGCGAAGGGGTAAAATCTTCATCACCGGCATCGAGTAAATGACCTGCTAGTTTGTGCAATACGGGAGCTACTTGATGCACAGGGTTGATCGCTTTTTCAGGATAAGCCGCATGACCTTGCTTCCCTGTGATTTCAATCACGCCGTTGATAGAGCCTCTACGACCAATCTTGATGGCATCGCCAAAGATGAGTTCAGAAGTAGGCTCTGCCACAATGGCGTAGTCTGGTAAAAAAGAGCGCTCTTTTAACGCTTTGAGTACTTCAATCGTACCATGCTTTGCATCACCCTCTTCATCGCTGGTAAGGAGTGCTGAGAGTGTGCCTTGAAAATGGTTGGTACTTTTAAGCGCTTGTAAAAGTGCGCACACACCGCTTTTCATATCTTGCGCACCTCTAGCATAGACGATGCCCTCTTTTACAAGAGGTTCAAACGGTTCACTCTGCCATCCATGCCCTGCAGGTACAACATCGATATGCCCCGCAAAACAGAGATGTGGCCCTTCACCAAAACGTTTATATAAAAAGAGATTTTTCGTGTTTTCAACATTGATTTCAATAGCCTCGAAATCATTCAAATACTCTTTAATAAACAAAAATGCGCCACCATCATCAGGCGTTACGGAGACAAAGCGTAAAAGTTTTAAAAAAAGTGCTTCAGTATTTAACATCATTCCTCTATTTTAGATGAGTATCGTTTAGAATTGATACTCTTTCTTGGTTTATTTTCTAACATCAAGCTTTATTAAAGTTTAATCAATGTGGCACCATACCCACCCATATTAAGAGGCGCATCACCGTAAGAAACCAAAGAAGGGTAAGTGCTTAAAAATGTTCGCACTGCATACGCCAATTTTCCCGTTCCAATGCCATGATAGACCAAAACCTCATCAAAACCGCTCATGAGGGCATCACTTAGAAACTTATCGAGTCTTTCCACAGCATCATCTGCTCTTAGTCCATGCAAATCTAAAATCATCGAGCCACTTGGCGTCTCTTTGGAGATGACAACACCAGGTTTATGCACTTTGGGTTGATTGCCGCTTCGTTTGAGTTTGGAGAGTGGAACGCGAAGAGTAATGCCATCGCACTCGATCATCGCTTCTTCTTTTTTAATACTCTTAATCACACCTTTTGAACTGCCATATTTGATCTTATCGCCTACAGCCAAAGGTTCTGATTTTTGCTCAGGTACAACGCGCTTGGTCTCTTGATGAAGCTGGTTAGCTTTGTTTAAAAGTCGATGAGACTCTTTAGTATCAGAGCTTTTAATCGCCTTTTTCGCTTCGCCAATCGCTTGATTGAACTCTTTGGACATCTTAGAATAGGCATGGTCAAACTCGTCCCTGACACGCTCTTTTTCATCCCTTAAAGACTCTTTGAGTTTTTCAACCTCTTTGAGCCTTGCATCTAATGCTTCAGAGGTTTGACGCATTTGAAGCTCTAAGTCAATATTTTTTTGAATGAGCTCATTGAGCTTTTCTTTGTCTTCACCGTATAAAATACGCGCCTCGGCAACCAAGGTCTGAGGAATGCCATAACGAAGGGCTGTCTCAAAAGCATAGCTTTTACCAATCGTCCCTTTTAAAAATCCATACGTGGGACGTTCGCTCTTTTCATCGTAAATCGCAGCTAAGAGTTCGACTTCGGGGTGCGTTGCAAGCAAAGATGCTAACCGTTTATGGTGCGTGGTAATGACGATTTTCATCTCTTTGTCGATAAGTTTTTCGATCATGACTTTAAAGAGATTGGCCGCTTCATCCGCGTCCGTTCCAAGCTCTATCTCATCGACACCGACAAGTGCCGTTTTCTTCCCAAAAAGCTTACTAAATTCGCTCATACGTCCCGCAAACGTTGAGATGTCGTTTTTGACATTTTGAGGATCATCAAGAATCGCAAAAACCTCTTTAAAGGAGCCAATGCTAGAGTGTTTGGCATCGATTCGCATCGGAAGAAGGTATTTACTCAAAATGGCGGCAGAGAGAATGGACTTTAGAAGCATCGTCTTACCACCCGCATTCACGCCCGTAATCATCAAAACCTGTTTACTAAAATCAATCGTAATGGGTTTTGGGTTGGCAAGGGCAGGATGCGCAAAGTTCTCTAACTTAATCGCATTGGTTTTAGAGGGAAGCACAAACTCCATATCTTTTTCTCTTGCGTACGCGACTCTGGCATAGTAGGCATCAAAGCGGTCAAACTCTTTGTTCACAAAAGCTAAAAATTTAAGCTGTTTAGCAAACGTGGAAGAGATCTGTTTAGCGTACTTGTAGACAAGCTCCTCTTTACGATCCAACAGTTCACTCTCACGGCTCACCAACTTCGCAAGTGCTTCAGGTACCACATAGAAAAAACCACTGCTACTGCGTCCAATAACATTGCCTTTTAACACATGGTTAAAGCCACCACGTACCAAAAGGGCTTCTTGATTGTTGATGTAGTGAATTTGCTTGTCCGCGAGATAAAGCGCTATTTTTTCGGTGGAAATGAGACGACGAAGCGTACTGTTCATCTCATCTTTTACCATTTTAAGGCTTTGAGCGATGTTAGCAAACTGTTCATCAACGCTGGGTTTTAGCTCACCTTTATCATCAAAATAACCGCAAATTTGCGTTATTTCAACGGGAATTAAAATGCGTTCCATCCATTCGCCAAGGCTTTGGTCATTCAGCATATTTTTAAGGTACTGCATATAGTTAATGATCTGCACAAACGCAAAAATCTCATTAAGACGAAGTGTACCCATCTTCGTTAAGTGCATCAGCGCCACATCCAAAGAGGGAACTTCAGGTAGAGGCTTGAGACGATCACGCATCAAAAGTTCATGGATAAGTTTATAATGTAAATTGGCATCACCCTCCATAAAAAGAGGTTTTTGACGCGCTAAAAAATGTTTGAATGAGGTCGCATAATCGGCCAAATCGAGTTTTGAAAAGAGTTTTTCCATGACTATTTCATTTTACATGTAAGAATGTCAATAACGACACCTTTATCGTTTTGATTTTTATCGTTGGGGATGAAACTGAGTGTCCCACTGACAAAGACAAAGGTAGCAGAACTAATCTCTTTGCCTTCACAATCGAGGGTTTTACCCTGTTTAAATGCGTTGATAAGTAAGCGGTTCTGCTCGCTATTTTGTGTGCTCTTCGCTTCGTATAACCATGCAAAGGCAATTAGAAGCGCTAGAGCTGCTAAAATGCCTACTTTAGCTTTTTTGGAGAGAGCATTTTTTTTTGCGTACATTACAAATACAATCAAAAAAGCCACTGCCAAAAGAAGTAAAAGTTGCATTACATCGCTCCTCGTAGTTGATAAGTTATGTCGCCTGCTCCAAAACTAATGATTAAACCTTCATCAAAAGTTTGCTGATTCGCTTCGCAAGGAAATATCTCAATACTATCATCTTTTCGGTAAACACGCGGTGGGAAAAGTGGGGAATAACGTGCAAACTCTTTTTCAAAGTCAATAAAGACCTCTTTCTCGCCAGCTCGCCAGACCGGTAAAATAATGAGCTGATCGACCCCCTCAAAACAGTTCACGAAACTCTCCAAATTATCAATGGTACGTGAGTATTTATGCGGCTGCCAAATCGCTGTAATTTTTTTAAGACCCATCAGTTCAGCATATTTTTTAGCTGATCCTAACGTCGCTTTGATCTCGGTTGGGTGGTGTCCATAATCATCAATGAGCGCAAAATTTTCATGCTTGGTTAAAAGATCAAAACGCTTTTTGATGCCTTTATAATTTTTGAGTTTTTCACGCGCTGTCTCGACGTCCATCTCATGAATGCTTGCTAAAATTGCCAATGAAGCATCTAGTGCCATGTGAGAGCCAATACCCCACACTTCAAAACGTCCTAAATCTTTAAGAACAAACGAAGTAAAAGGCTCACCATTTCGCATCACGGTATCAATTTCGCAGATGTCACGACTTGGATAGAGGCGAATCGCGTCTAAATCCGTTAAAGTGCTGAGGAACTCATCTTCAGCGTTGATAACACGAATCTTTGCACTCTCTAAAAAGTGGCGGTATGCCCCGTAAAAACGGTTAAAATCGTAGTTATAATACTCCATGTGTTCAGGTTCTGCGTTGGTGACAATCGCAATGTACGGATTGGAGTTTAAGAAACTCTCATCACTTTCATCCGCCTCAAAAATGACATTGTTGCCCTCTTTGTAGTACATGTTAGAGCCGTACTGCTTACTCTCCGCTCCAATGACCAAAGAGCCCTCAACCATGGAAGCGAGCATCGCACTGGTCGTACTTTTGCCATGCGCTCCACACACAGAGAAAACACGTCTGTTTTTAAGAATAAAAAGCAATGCCTCACGTCTAGGCATAATGCTCATGCCCTTTTCGCGTGCACGCACAAGCTCCACGTTATCCGGTTTGATGACTGCAGAATAAACCACTAGATCTTGGTCGGTAATGCAATCAGGATCGTGCGGAATGCGCACTTTAATGCCTAGCTCTTCCAATCCTGCGGTAATTTTCGTTGCTTTTATATCAGAGCCGGTTATCGCATAACCCTCTTGTTTTAAATATTTTGCTAATGCGGAAAGCCCAATGCCGCCAATGCCTACAAAATGAACTTTTTTCAATTCAACCCTTTACAAAAATCTTTTATTTACACACGCTTTACAAGCAAGCTTGAAAAGCTACGCTGCGCTATGCTCTAAAGCTTGCCTCTTTCGAGGCAGAAATAAAATCTTTTATCTCTTTTAAAATGTGTTCTGTTTTCACACTGTTTTCCACAAGCGCAATGCGCACATAGTTTTCACCAATTCCACTACGTCCTAAGAAACGACCTGGTAAAACTTTGATGTTTTTCTGCTCATAAAGCTTACATGTAAACTCTAAATCGTCCTCAACTTCCAACCAAACGTAAAACGTCGCATCCACTTCTGGCACACCTAAAATTTCATGTGCGAGGCGCAGATTTTTCGCGTATTGCGCGCGCGTAAGTTCCACATGTTCCATATCGCTCCACGCTACAGCCGAAGCAATCTGAAGCGGCAAGGGAATGCCAGCTCCCACGTAAGTACGGTACTTCGCATAACCACTGAGTATTTTCTCATCGCCTGCTATAAAGCCTGACCTAAGCCCTGGAGCGGAGCTGCGTTTGGAGATCGAGTTGATGACCAGCACATTTTTAAAGCTAGGATTGCCTACATGTAAAGAGGCTTCCAATAAAGAAGCTGGTTTGTCGCCCACATAAATCTCGCTGTAACACTCATCGTTTAAAAGCACAATGTCATATTTGAGTGCAAACTTCACCCATTCACCCAGTTCATCAAGGCTTAAAACAGAGGTGGTTGGATTGTTGGGGAAATTAAGAATGATCAAATCCGCCTCTTTTAAAGCGGGCATATTAATGTCAGGTTTAAACGCATTCTCTTTGGTAAGATTTAGATGCACAACACGAGCGCGACTCGCAATGGCTGCACCTTCATAAATCTGATAAAAAGGGTTGGTGTATGCCATAACCGGATTTGGCTTGCCATACAAAAGGTACTGAGGAAAGTTAAAAAGCACCTCTCTGGTTCCAAATGTGGAGAGAAGTTCACTGCTTTTTAATGTGACATCAAAACGGTTTTTGACAAAACTGCGTTGCGCCTCATTGACATAGGATTCGCCCGAAGATTTGGGGTATTTGTTGAGCAAATAACTGTTCTTTTTAAACGCCTCTTGAATAAAATCGGGCGTGTCAAACTGCGGTTCACCAATGGTCAATGACACCGCTGAATAAGCGCTATTTGGTGTAATATCTTTGAGTAACTCGGTCAATTTTTCAAACGGATACGGTTCAAAATGCAATGGTCTTCCTTTTACATGTAAAACAATTTTTTAGTGTGGCATTCCAAATTTTTGGGTGATCAACTCACCCTCTTCGTTGATGTACAGATAATAGAGCAAATCTTTTTTTACACTCAGCCCTGCTAAATAGCGCAATGCTAAGTTAGCTTGCAAAGAGGCAATGTGCATCACAATGGGGGCAGCAATGCCGGAAGGTGTTTTGTTGCTGATCACAAAGGCTTTAAAGCTACTCTTCTCAAAAAAACAGACTTGTCCGTTAAAGGCTTCAACCGAGCCATAAAGCCAAGGCGTATTGACCTCTTTGGCATACGCATCAATCAGTCCTCGTGTGGGTAAATTATCAGTCGCATCGATGATGAGATCGACGTTTATACCTTTACATGTAAACGCTTCTAAGCGTCCGATGTGCGCATAAACTTTCACAAAAGGACAACGACTTTCGATGCTCTCTTTAACCACGTCAGCCTTGAGTTTTCCCTCATCGCCCACTTTAAACGCAATCTGACGGTGAATGTTATGCACACTCACCTCATCAAAATCCACGAGGTGAATCTCACCGATGCCTGAGCTTCCCAGCGCATACGCCAAAGAACTTCCAAGACCTCCGCAGCCGATGATAACGATCTTTTTAGTTTGTAAACTTTGTTGTGTCTCTTCTCCCCACAGCTGCACTTGCCTGTGGAAATAGCGCATCATAATGCTTCCCTTTTACTGACCTGTTTTTTCCATCCCCAAAGCTTTCTTGCTTCCACAAGACTCTCTTTTTCAATGGTTGCGACAAGCATCTCTTCTTTATCACCTAAGGTAAGTTCTACTTCGCCAAAAGGGGAGATAAGACTACTTTGTCCGTAAAACTGCCACGTATCTTCTTCTTTATAACTTCCAACGCGGTTTGCTCGTAAAATATAGACATTGTTCAACATAGCTCGCATTTTCAAAAGCTCTTCCCAACGACGTGCAGAATCAAACGTTGAAGAGGTAGCGGTGAGGACAACATCCACATTTTTCTTCATCACTTCAGCCCACACCGCATCAAAGTGAAGCTCATAACCACTCACGATTCCAAAACGAACACCTCCGTGCAGAAAGATAGGAAGTGTGTACTTCGCAACCGCATTGGCAAAAAATTTCTCTTCGTTCCAGTGTTTATAATTGATCAAAAATTGCTGATCGAAAAAGTGAACCGATTTGGGTGAGAAATGCGCGTTGCATTTGTAACAAAAGTCACCCTTAACATTGACGATGGGTGCTATGACATGTAAATCATAATCGGCACACAATTTTTTCAAAACTTCGATTTTATGGTTGGATTGCTCTTTGATCATCGAGATTGGCATGCTCTCTAACTCTTTAAAAAAGCTGTTGAGTGCATACTCACTGAGCAATACCACCTCAACCTCTTTTTGTTTGCAGATACGAAAGTAATAATCGAGTTTTGCTTCGCTCATCGGTAAAGTGCTTAGTTGCAATGCCGCTATTTTCATGCCAATTCTTCCTTCTCTTGCAATTTTGTATAGGTGAGTTTTGCTTCTTCAAGCATTTTCGTTGCTTCTTTTAAAATCGCGATGCCCTCTTGGTACTTTTTCATCCCCTCTTCTAAGGAAAGTTCAGGGTTGGAGAGCGTATCTAAAATCACTTTGGCATTCTCAAGCTTTGCTTCAAAACTTTGCTTCTCTTCGTGCATGTTATACCTTTGCGTCCAGTGCTTTTTTAATGTAAAAATCAAACTTATCGTACTCTACCAAAAAAGCATCGTGTCCATAGTGACTGTCAATACAGACATAGTCTACCTTTTCACTTCTGCCCATATTTTCCATCGTCGTTTTGATAAACTCCATCTCTTCGTGCATAAAGAGACAATCCCCTTGAAAAGAGATAAGCGTTAACTTGGCTTTAATGTGTTTAAGCGAATCTTCGAGTGAGTCATAATTACGTGTCGCGTCAAAAATATTCATCGCTTTAATGATGTAAAGATAGCTTAAAGGATCAAAACGTTTGGCAAAACTGTAGCCGTTATACTCCATGTAGCGTTCCACTTGAAAGCGTCCAAAAAGTTCGTACAAACCATCCGTTTCAACGTAATTGCGCCCAAATTTTTTATTCATAGAGTGCGGACTTAAAAAGCTGATATGCCCAGCCATCCTGCCAATCGCAAAACTAAGCAGTCCCTCTTCTTCAAAATCTTCTAGCTCGTAATTACCGTTTTTAAAGCGAGGGTCTTTGACGATGCCCTCCATGGCAATCTTATTCCATGCAATCGCCCAAGCACCCGTTGCATACGTGGTTGCAAGTAGTATCACACGTTTAGCAAAGTTTGGGTATTCAATAGACATACAAAGCCCTTGCATGCCCCCAAGAGAGCCTCCAAGAATCGCATACGCCTCTTTGATGCCCAGCCTTGCAAAAAGGTTCATCTGCGCTCTGACCATATCACTGATGGTTAAAACAGGAAATTTCAGACGCAGTGGCTCTTTGGTTTTTGGATTGATACTCATAGGTCCGGTAGAGCCAAAACAGCTTCCAAGGATGTTGACACAAATCACGCAATATTTTGTTGTATCAACGATTTTACCATCTCCAATGAGTGGATCCCACCAACCCGCTTTCGTCTCGCCTTCATAGCGACCTGCAGCATGGTGACTTCCTGTGAGCGCATGAAATACAACGATGACATTGCTTTTGCTCTCATTCATTTCGCCATACGTCTCGTATTTGAGATCGTATGTCTCTAAGATACGACCGCTCTCTAAATAGAGCGGTTCGTCAAAATGTTCCACCAAGGTTTGTATTTTCACAACTGACCTTATTTGAAATTGGAGTTATCTAACCCCATTACTCATTAATTAACGCGATAATTTGGTGCTTCGTGTGTGATGATAACATCATGCACGTGGCTCTCTTTAAGACCTGCACTCGTGATTTCTACAAATTCTGCTTTTTCTTGATAATCAATAATATCACGTGCGCCCACATAGCCCATAGAAGACCTAAGTCCTCCCACCATTTGGAAGATGACATCACGGATAGAACCCGCATGTGGCACACGTCCTTCGATACCCTCTGGCACAAGTTTATCCGCAGCCGTTCCCTCTTGGAAATAACGATCGCTACTTCCTTTGGTCATCGCCCCGATACTTCCCATACCACGATAGGTTTTGTATTGACGTCCTTGGTACGTAATAAACTCACCCGGACTCTCATCGGTTCCTGCAAGCAAGCTTCCTACCATAACGCTTTGAGCACCTGCTGCTAAGGCTTTTGCAAAATCACCTGAATATTTAATACCACCATCAGCAATCACAGGAACGCCGTGTTTTTTACCCACTTCTGAACACTCTTCAATAGCAGATATTTGAGGCACACCAACACCTGAAACGATACGAGTGGTACAAATACTACCCGGTCCAATACCTACCTTAATACCATCCACGCCTGCTTGCACTAACGCTTCAGCCGCTTCTGATGTAGCGATATTCCCCGCAATGATGTCAACACTAAGCTCTTTTTTAATAAGTTTAACCGTATCAATAATACCTTTTGAATGTCCATGTGCAGAATCTAAAACCAAAACATCTACGCCTGCTTCTACCAAAGCACGAGCACGATCAAGTTGCCCAACACCAATCGCAGCACCTACACGAAGTCTCCCAAACTCATCTTTGTTAGCATGAGGATACTCTTGGCGTTTTTTAAGATCTTTGATCGTAATAAGACCTGCAAGTTTATTGTTTTCATCCACTATAGGAAGTTTTTCAACTTTATTGGTTCTAAAAATAGCCTCTGCATCATCAAGGGTTGTCCCTTTTTTGACGGTAATTAAAGGCATTTTTGTCATCAACTCTTCTACTTTTTTAGAGTAATCATTTTCAAATCGAAGATCACGGTTGGTTAAAATTCCAATCAATATATCCTTGTCATCAATAACAGGGACACCTGAAATACGGTACTCAGACATAATGTTTAATGCTTCACGAAGCGTCGCATTTGCTTTAATAGAAACAGGATCAATAATAATGCCGCTTTCACTTTTTTTCACACGTTTGATTTCTCTTACTTGAGATTCAATATCCATATTTTTATGAATGATACCAAGACCGCCAAGTCGTGCCATCATAATAGCCGCTCGGTGTTCTGTAACGGTATCCATCGCTGCAGAAACAAGAGGGATATTTAGGGTGATATTCTTTGTCAATTTTGTTTTAATATCGACTTCTTTAGGTAAAATTTCTGAATATTTTGGAACGAGTAATACGTCTTCAAATGTTAATGCTCTTTTTCTAATTTTCATGTGTGCTCTCCTATAATCCTAATTCACGCTCTAAGCTTAACGCTCCATCAAGGAGTGCTTGCTCACCATACGCTTGACCAATCAGTTGTCCTCCCACAGGAAGCCCTTTACTGTCCATTCCAAGAGGAACGGAAATACCCGGAAGCCCTGCAAGATTGAGTGAAATGGTATAAATGTCACTCAAATACATCTCTAAAGGATCTGCTTTAGAGCCAAACTCAAACGCACTGGTTGGAGTTACTGGCATAAAAATAAGATCAGCCTCTTTAAAAATGGCTTCATACTGTGCTTTAATAAAATGACGCGCACGCTGTGCTTTGATATAATACGCATCATAATAACCACTGCTTAAAACAAATGTTCCAAGCAAGATTCTTCGTTTAACTTCTTCACCAAAACCAAGGCTTCGGCTTTGAATAAACATCTCTTTGAGGTTTTCATTGCTTCCACGATTGCCATAACGAACGCCATCATAACGGCTCAAGTTCGCACTTGCTTCGGCGGTTGCGATGACATAATAAGTCGCGATGTCATATTTGTTGTTAATAAAATTGCGATAAATGATTTTATGACCCGCTTTTTCAAGCGCCTTAATACCATCCATCATACGTTCACGCACTTCTGGACTTGCCTCGTTAAGATAGTTTTCAATCACAGCAATGGTCATCTTACGATCTGCATTGAGCTTATCTGCTACACTTTGATGTGCCATATTTGCACTGGTAGAGTCTTTTGGCTCATGCCCTGCGATAATGTCATATAAAATAGCCGCATCTTCCACATTTTGTGTAATCGGTCCAATCTGATCGAGTGAGCTTGAGTACGCACCCAAACCGTAACGACTTACTTTTCCATACGTTGGTTTAAGACCAACACAACCACAAAAAGCTGCGGGTTGGCGAATACTTCCACCCGTATCACTTCCAAGTGCTGCGATGGCAATGCCGCCAGCAACAGCTGCAGCACTACCACCACTACTGCCACCAGGAACGCATTTTGGATTGTGTGGGTTGAGTGTTTTACCATAAAAAGATGATTCCGTTGAGCTTCCCATGGCAAACTCATCCATGTTGGTACGTCCAAAAGGAGAGAGCCCATGGCGCAGCATGTTATCAATCACGGTCGCATTGTAAGGAGCTACATAACCTTGAAGAATATTAGACCCGCTCGTTACTTCCCAGCCATTGACTTGAATATTGTCTTTAATTGCAATCGGAATGCCTGCGCCATACTCACTTATCGTTTTACATGTAAGCTGTTCAACATACGCGCCCAACTCTTTTTTCGCTTCAATCTCTTTTTTCAAATCAGTTCTAAATGCTTCAATCTCTTCTTTAGAAAGTTTCAACGCCTCTTTTAAAGTAATCAACGTCTCTCCTTTAACTTTTTTGTTTTGACATTAATTAAATAAACACATACCCCAATGACGGCAAAAATAACGCCAATGGTGGTAAAGATGAAACTAAGTTCCACCGGAGCGCTAAAATCAACCATTTAATGCCTCATTACATCTGTGGCAAAGTTCTTCTTCACTTTTAGCACGGTATTTCCAGCAACGTGGGCATTTGCATTTAGACGCTTTAAGGATTTTAAACTGATCCCCAGCCACCTCAAACACACCCATTTCGCCCTCTTCGTTGTGCTCTATCACTTTACTCACCGTAAACCAGTCTTCTGCGTCCACTTTCTCTAGTGCTGCGATTTTTGGTGAAGTCGTTTGAAGCGCTAACTCAAGCGTTGATTTGATGATTTTCTCTTTTTTCAATGCGTCAACGATTTCAAAGAATTTCTCTCTCGCTTCCATCATGTACGCTTCATCAAACGAAGTCGCAATAGCAGGTAGAGGCTGATAAACAAGATCAAAAACACTTTCACAATTTTGTTTTAAAATAGCAGGGGCATATTCCATCATCTCATCAATCGTATAGGTCAATGTTGGAGCCATAAGCACCATCAATTTCTCAGCAATGAGCGCCATTGCACTTTGTGCTGAAAGACGAATAGAGTCATTTTTAGCATTACAGTAGAGTCTGTCTTTAGAAATATCGAGGTAAATACCACTGAGTTCCACTGCGATAAAATGGTTCAAAAGCGCAAAACCTTTGGAAAATTCATACTCTCTAAAGTACCCTTCTGCTTCATCAAAAACCGCTTTGGCATGCGCTAAGATCCATTGATCCAAAACGCCCATTTGCGAAAATGGCATAATGGTTTCAAGATCATTCACGTTAGCCAATAAAAATCTAAAGGTATTACGAATTTTACGATACTGCTCGCTGATCTGTTTTAAGATGTTGTCGCTGATTTTAAGATCTGTTGTGTATTCACTCGTTCCAACCCAAAGGCGAAGAATTTCAACACCGTGACTTTTTGCAATATCCGTAGGGGCTACAACATTGCCCTTCGATTTGCTCATCTTCTCACCCTTCTCATCCACCGTAAAACCATGTGTAAGAATTTTTTGATATGGAGCAATGCCATTGTTGGCAGTACTGACTAAGAGTGAACTTTGGAACCAACCACGATGTTGATCACTCCCTTCTAGATACATCGTCGCAGGATAATGTCCTGCATCATAGTCTTTGGATTGAAGAACCGCTTTCCATGTACTACCACTGTCAAACCAAACATCCAAAATATCCATGACTTTTTCAAGGTTTTCTGGCTTATAACCGCTATTGTCAACTAAAAGGTCTTTGATCTCTAAATCCCACCAAGCGTCCGCACCTTTTTCTTCAAAGATGTTGGCGATATGCTCTACAATTTTAGCATCAAAGATTGGTTTACCCGTTGTTTTATCTCTAAAAAATGCGATAGGAACACCCCAGTCACGTTGTCTTGAGATACACCAATCTGGTCTATTTTCGATCATTGAACCTAGACGATTAATACCCGATTTTGGGTAAAAACGCACTTTTCCAAGCTCATCCATTGCCATTTTACGAAGGCTCTCACGTCCGCCAACCGCTTCGTCCATTGCCACAAACCACTGTTTTGTCGCGCGGTAAATAACCGGCTGATGGGTTCTCCAACAAAATGGATAGGAGTGGGTAAACTTAGAGCATTTCAAAAGTCTTGTACCCAAAAGCTCTAAAATACGCTCGTTGCATTTAAAAATATGCTCGCCTACGAAACTTTGCGCATCTGGAAGCAACCCTAAATGAACCACAGTCTCATCGTAACAGCCTCTCTCATCAACAGGCATCACCACTTCAAGACCGTAACGAAGTCCCACTTTGTAGTCATCATCACCGTGTCCTGGAGCTGTGTGAACACAACCACTACCACCGTCCATCGTTACGTGATCGCCAAGAATTAATTGTGATGGTCTGCCATTAAGAGGGTTGATTGCAAAACTATTTTCAAGCACACTGGCTTTAAACGTTTTAACGATCTCACCTGCAACGACGCCTTGTTCAATCAGTTTTACATGTAAAGGCTCTGCAACGATGTAACCATCACTGGTAAGCACATAGTTTTCATCGGGACTAAAAGAGATACCCACATTCGCAGGCAGTGTCCACGGCGTTGTGGTCCAGATAATGACAGAAGCGTCAGAGCTGATTTCAAGTTTTGCTTTGGCTTCAGGGCTCAGTGCAAATGCCACAAAAATTGAGTAGTCTTCTTTGTCTTCATACTCTACTTCTGCCTCTGCTAACGCACTTCTTGCTGCCCATGACCAATAAACCGGTTTGCTTCGTTCAACCAAAAGTCCTTTGTCAGCAACACCGCATAACGCACGGTAAATGTCCGCTTCAAATTTAAACTTCATGGTCATGTATGGATTGTCCCAATCACCAATAACACCTAAAGATTTAAACTCTTCGCGTTGAATATCAATAAACTTTCTCGCATGCTCACGACACAACTCTCTGATTTTACTTTTTGGGAGTGCGTCTTTTTTCTCTTTACCAAGATTTTTTTCAACTTGCTGCTCAATCGGCAAACCATGACAATCCCAACCTGGCACATAACGAACTTTCTCACCAAAAAAATAATGCGTTTTAACAATCACATCTTTGAGAATTTTGTTAAGTGCGTGCCCAATGTGAATATGCCCATTCGCGTAAGGAGGTCCATCGTGAAGAATAAATGATGTAGGAGCATTTTCTCTGTTTTTAATCATCTTTGCATAAGCGCTCTCCTCATTGGAAAACCACTTTGCATAACGAGCAGGCTCGTTTTGGGGTAAATTGCCTCTCATTGGAAAATCGGTTTGAGGAAGAAGCAAGGTCTCTTTATAGTCCATTAATTATCTCTCCTTGGAAGCTACGCAGCTGTGAAAAATTTTTACATGTAAGCGTCTCTTAAAATGAGGCAAGTTTATCTAAAAACGATTTAAGAAGCACTTACGGTATAATGCGAGGTACGTTATCATGCAAATTTTAGTCTGCCAACACCGTTGGCAAGCTTTAGCGCCCTAATGGCTAACGTAGTCAAAAGAGTTTTACTTTTTTGACATCATCAAAATAAAAAAGGTTGTTCTCATGAAAAGCTCTTTGATCGTAGTCGGTAAAGCTCTACGATACAATCTGCCATTTTTAAACTATATTCACGCAACAATTACGAAACATCTTGATCTTCCCGATCAAACCGTCTACATCGATAAAAACGATAAAGACCTCTTTTTTGTCTTAGAAGAGTCTATCACGCATGCCGATGAAATCGTCATCGTCACCTCCAATGACAGCTTCAACTTGGTTAATAAAGTTATCGCAACATTGGGTGAAGAGTCACTCGAACTAAAATCAGGTATGCTTATTCCCTCAAAAACCGTTCGCTTTGAAGAAAGTAGTTATCTTTTAGAACGCGAAGGCAAACTTATTAATGTCATCAAAGCCACTGAAAATAAAAAACTCCCTCCCGTTTTAATCGAAAATAAAAACAGTTCCGCTCTTTTTTCAATCATCAACATTGATGAAGATTCTTTAAAAATTTTACTTGAACCATTGGCGCAAAACTTTGAAATCCGCATTACCCCCACAAAAATCATTGATGGATGGATGATGATTGAAGCCATTTCTAACAAATATGGCAATTTGGAGAGTTTCTTTAAAGCAGCCAAATCCCTGCTTCCTCAAAAAGTTATTAACCATCCTGATGTCATTGAACATATCTCCGAATCGCTTCAAGCACATGGAAAAACACTCAGCATTGCTGAGAGCTGCACGGGAGGGCTTATCGCTTCTATGCTTACCAAACGCTCTGGTGTTTCAGCTGTTTTCAAAGGCGGACTTGTGACGTACTCTAATGAAATTAAAGAGTCATGGCTAGGTGTTAGCAGCGAAACGATTGAGCGTTTTGGTGCCGTCAGCGAGCTGTGCATACGTGAAATGTTAGAAGGAGTGCTCAACGCAAGCCTCTCCGATTTTGCTATTGCCACCAGTGGCGTGGCTGGACCAACGGGTGGAAGTATCGAAAAACCAGTCGGTACAGTTTATGTTGGAGCACGCAATAAAGAAGGCGATATTATGATCGAAAGACTTCTTTTAGAGGGTGATCGAGAGTATATTCAAACCCAAAGTGCTTACCATGCCTTAAAGTTACTTTTACATGTAGGCGAAAATATTTTTCTCAAAAGTGAAAAAATGTCTTGACAAATGAATTTTTTTTCTCTATAATTTCAGCCTCATTACGAGAAGAACGGTGAATGACTCGTTAGCTCAGTCGGTAGAGCATCTCCCTTTTAAGGAGGTGGTCGATGGTTCGAATCCATCACGGGTCACCATTCATTTTTTGTGCGACCCCATCGTCTAGTGGTCCAGGATCCCGCCCTTTCACGGCGGTTACAGGGGTTCAAATCCCCTTGGGGTCGCCAAATTATTCTTTTTTAGTGTCCCTAATGGTCGTTTAGCTCAGTTGGTAGAGCGCCACCCTTACAAGGTGGATGTCAGAGGTTCGAGTCCTCTAACGACCACCATTTATGCGCGGCGGTAGTTCAGTTGGTTAGAATATCGGCCTGTCACGCCGGGGGTCGCGGGTTCGAGCCCCGTCCGCCGCGCCACGATCTATTTTCCCTCAGCATTTTCTTATTTTGTTATGAAACTGCCTGAGCATGACTCGTTAGCTCAGTCGGTAGAGCATCTCCCTTTTAAGGAGGTGGTCGATGGTTCGAATCCATCACGGGTCACCATTGTCCTAAACAAACACACTTGTGCGACCCCATCGTCTAGTGGTTAGGACACCGCCCTCTCAAGGCGGGAACGGGGGTTCAAGTCCCCCTGGGGTCGCCATTTCTTCTTCCCAGATTTTAAATTCTATTGCCTCTTTGATTTATTCCCTCATTTTCATACATATCAATCTCTTGTTTATACGTAGGATTGGCTTTTTTAAGCTCTTCATCCATAAAAGCAATCAACTTAGCATCAGCATTGCGATGGCTCGCGATCAATAAAACAAAATTGAGATAGACTTTGGAAAGTTTTGGAGCCATTCCTTTTTCTTTAGTAGGGAAAGGGCACTCTTTGGCTGCTCGAAGAATGGCATTGGTAAGATCATTGCGTGTGGATGTACGTTTTGCAGCAATTTCTACTAAAGCCTCAATCGCTATTTTTTGAGCTTTAGCATCTTCTTCTTTAGAATGATGTGTTACTTCAACAACAGTCTTTTGCAAATTGGCAACAACAATAAAAAGAGAGATTAAAACAATAGCAATAACAGCAACAATCGTTATGATGAGATAATTCTCTTGCATTACAGAAGCCTCTTAACTTTTTGCCTATTATAGCACAACTTAAAAGAGGGATAAATATCCCTCTGCGTCTATTTATAAGGTTTTAGCAAAAGCTCGTTTAGGATAGGCAAGCGCTATCACAAGCGAGACAATCACAATTGTATAGTAGACAAAAGGCGGTACAGGAATTGGATCACCTGCGGCATAAGAGTGCATGCCAGAGAGATAAAAGTTAACGCCAAAATAAGTCATAATGATCGAAGCAAAAGCAACGGTTGAAGCAACAGCAAAGACAAACGGCGTATTCAGTTTTGGAATGAATCTCAAATGCACAACTGCGGCATAAAATAGAATCGAAACCAATGCCCATGTCTCTTTTGGATCCCATCCCCAATATCTTCCCCATGACTCATTTGCCCAAACACCACCTAAAAAATTTCCTATTGTAAGAAGGCTAAGTCCTAAAATCATTGCCATTTCATTAATGCGTGTTGCTTCAACGATATTACGGTCAATCTCTTGATTGCGTTTTGTTTGATTCTTACTTCTTACGCTAAATAAAATTAAAGTGAAAAAGCCCAATAACGCACACAACCCTAGGAAGCCATAACTTGCAGTAATGACCGAAACGTGAATATTAAGCCAATACGATTTTAAAACTGGCACTAAGTTCGTAATTTGTGGATCCATCCAGCTAAGATGGGCAACAAAAAGAGTCACACCAGTAAGGATTGATGTCAGTGCAAGAGAGACAACGGACTGGCGAGAAAAGAAAATACCCGCAAGGGCTATCGCCCACGCAATATAAATCATCGACTCATAACCATCACTCCAAGGCGCATGCGTTGAGATATACCACCTCAAACCAAGCCCACCTGTATGTGCTAGAAAGGCAACAAAATTAATCGCAAGAACAATTTTTGTGATATAACGAATATTGAGAGACGATTTGATCATCTTTGCAAAAATAAAGCAGAGTAAAACTAAACCACTCAATAAATAAACAGGTGTTAAGCGATCAAAGATTTTTGCATGATTAAAGAAAATTTCTGCTTTTATACGACTGCTACTTGGAATAATTTCTGAGCCGTACTGCTCTTGATATGATTGTAATTTATCAATTGCTTTATTAGCGCTTTCCCAATTACCTTTTTCCAAGCCTTCGCTAATGGCTTCAAAGTACCCTCCAAGCAAAGCGCGCACTTCATCTCCCTCTTGTTTAGAGAAATTCATGACAGCCTCTTGTGGTGCGAACCATCGTTTATTCAGATCATTTTGTTTCGGGATCATTTTAAAGACTTCGCCCGTATAGACCATATAACAAATATTGACGCGTTCATCTACTTTGAGAATGTCTTTATCAAACTGATTACGTTGGGCTGGTTTTTTACGGTTTGCTTCTTCTGTGTACTTGATTAATTTAAAGGCATGATCGCCTTCTTTCTCAAAAAAATCATTAAAGGCAGCATATTTTTGATTTTCAGGAATACCGATAATCTTCTTAAGCTCTGGATGAAATACTTTAATGACGGGCAATCCCTGCCATTCACCCGGTGAGCTCATCATACTAAGCGCTACTTGATTGGGTGTAAGCCCCTCGAAGCTAGAGCCTCCATATATTTTATTCAAAAGTTCTGTCGAAATTGTATCGATTGGTTTAATTCTACCATCAACACTTTGTACCAAAATTCTTCCGAATTTATCGGCGTGCTTCGTATCATATTGTTTTAAAAAGCCAACATATTCTTCCGTCGTATAGGCATGAAGCGTACTTACTTGACCTAATGTAAATACAGAGAAAAATGCTAGCAGTACTGATTTAACTTTCGTCATGTCTTTTTGTACCATCGCTGCAAGTTTTCGAAAACGGCTTTTTGGATTAATTAAATTAAACAAAAGTCCTATGCCTAAAAGAAGGTAACCAAAATAGGTTGGAAATTTCCCTGGATCATTATTAACAGACAAAATTGTTCCTTTTTCATCTTGATCATAAGAGCTTTGGAAAAAACGGAATCCTCGATAGTCAAGAACATGGTTCATATAAATACGAAATGGCACATGAATCCCTTTTTCTGCATCAACAACTTCAACTTCACTTGCATAAGACATCGGCGACATGGAACCTGCGTAACGATCCAATTGAAATTCATTGAGTTTGATAGCAAAAGGGAGTGTAAAGATTTGAGAGCCCCATTCAAAAATAAATGGCGTATCTGCAATAATTATTTTCGTCGGCTGACCTTCAGAGCCTTTGCCATGTCCAAACATGGCAATTTCTTTGGTTTCACCTTTAAATTTTGCCGTTACAATAATGGCCGAGGTAGCGTCTGCTTTTTTCATAGGATTTTTATCCTCAACCACTTTTTCAAGCCCTTTAAGACCAATATATCGTGGTGCAAAATTAACATTTCCAATGGTATAAAGCTGACCTGCTACAAAATCTTGCTTGTTATCCGTAGCATATTCCCCGCGCTTATTTTCAGCCATCTTGAACCATGCAATTTTTTCTTTAGAATAGAAATAAAATTTTCCATCTTCTAACGTAAATTGTACGACTGGTTTTTCACTTTGTGGAACTTTTGCATTAAAGCTAAAAATATATTCACTTGATTCGTAGGTATCACCCTCTTTTAAAACTACATTGAGGCTTTCACCATAACCACTTAGCATCATCGAAATCATTGGAACACCTTGTGGATCATCAACAACTTTTGCAGTCGCATTAGGTAGGTATTCTTTAAATTTCACTTCCGCTTTATCACCGCCGACATCAAAAGAGAATGAAAAGTTATTCCCGCCTAGTCTGGAAATAAGCTGAGAATGGCTATAACTGTAAGACTGAGTATCTTTCAATGCACTCACCTGAACAAATGCGTCACTGGAAAGCACTTTACTTTCTTTCATACCATTTCTTACATGTAAAGACCCTTCAAAGCCAAAATAGCGTGTTACGCCTGAGCCAATAAGAATAAAAATAAAACTGATATGAAAGAGAAAAGAAGGGAGTTTATCAAGAGTGTAGAGTTTATATCGCACAATATTAGAGATTAAAATGACGCCTAAAGCAATTTGAACTAATTCAAACCACCATGAAGTATAAATCAGTGCCCAACTCGTCTCAACACCGAAATCATTTTCAACAAATGTAGCGACACCACTAAAAAGTCCAAAAAGCACTAAAAGAATGATAGCCGCCTTCATTGAAAAAAGCTGCTTCAATACAAAATCCATAAAACTCCCTTGTCTGGAAAAATTAAGTTATGTTACCGTGTTAGAGTAAATAGTTTATAAATCATTAAAGAAGTATAAACCTCCTAATCAAGGAGGTTTACATGTAAAGAGGTTTTGGATTAACCGCCAAGATATTTTTTGCGGATGGTATCATCGCCGATCATCTCAGAAGCAATGCCACTCATAACAATTTTGCCATTTTCTAAAACATACGCTTTATCGGAAATTTTAAGAGCAGCAAACGCGTTTTGCTCCACTAAAAGAATGGTAATTCCTTCGTCACGTAAACGCATGATCGTCTCAAAAACCTCACCGACAATTTTGGGTGCTAGTCCAAGGCTTGGTTCATCAAGCATCAAAAGTTTAGGCTCTCCCATTAAAGCGCGAGAGATGGCTAACATTTGCTGTTCACCACCACTCATCGTACCTGCAAGCTGGTGACGCTTATCTTTGATACGAGGGAAAAGCGTATACATCGTCTCTTTGAGATGCTCATAATTTTCATCGTTATTAAAAGCACCCATACGAAGGTTTTCTTCAACTGTCAAGTTGATAAAAATCTTTCTTCCCTCAGGCACCAATGAAAGCCCGTGCTGTACAAGAGTGTGGGTTTTGTGATTGCGTGTATCATAACCTAAGAAGTTAATGTCACCTGTTTTTTTTACACTGTTCAGCAATGCCTTTAATGTAGAACTTTTACCTGCGCCATTAGAACCAATCAAAGAGATAATTTCTCCCTCTTTAACCTCAAAATCAATCCCTTTAACAGCCTCTATGAGTCCATAATAGACATGTAAATTTTTAACACTGATCATTATGAAAATCTCCTAAATACGCTGCTATAACTTCAGGGTCGCAAATCGCGTCACTTGGTTTACCCTCAAAAATTGTTTTACCATAATCAAGAACCAAGACTTTGTCACATAATTGATTAACAAACTTCATATCATGTTCAATTAAAAGAACGGTCAAATCAAAATCAACGCGCGCTTTTTTAATAATTTCTCCGAGCTCTTCTGTCTCTGATGGGTTCATACCAGCAGCAGGCTCATCCAAAAGCAATAGCTCAGGATTGGTGGCTAAAGCTCTTGCAATTTCAACTTTTCGTTGTTGACCGTAACTAAGATCTACCGCCTTATCATGTGCAAACGATGCCATTCCAAAGTAGTCTAAAATTTCCATCGAACGCGCTTTAATACGTCTTTCTTCTGAAATAAAACGAGGGAAACGTACAATGGACTCCAAAAAGCCATAACGTGCTTGAAAATCGAAACCGATCAAGACGTTTTCCAAAACACTCATGCTGGAAAAAAGTCTGATATTTTGAAATGTTCTAGCAATCCCTTTTCGCACAATATGATGGGGTTTAAGCCCATTAATGGCTTCGTTTCTAAATATAACAGAACCTGAAGTCGGTTCATAATTGCCTGTAATGATGTTGAACATCGTCGTTTTACCGGCGCCATTAGGACCAATCAGTCCAAAAATCTCTTTAGGAGCAACACTAAAGCTCGTCTCTTTAATGGCTGTTACACCGCCAAAATTTTTAGTGACATTGTCAATTTTTAAGATCATTTGCCACCCTTTTTACGAAACTTTAGTACATCTGTCAACTCTTTTTTGCCCATAATACCCTCACGTGCAAACAGCATGATGAAAATAAGAATAAGCGAGAATACCACCATGCGCATACCTGGCATACCATGTGTTTCATAGCCGAAAAGCTTCATTGGTTCGTCTAAAAAGCGCATCCATTCACTTCCACCCATAACAAGCACTGTACCAATAATTGCACCTGTTGTACTTCCAAGTCCACCCAAAACGATGATGATTAAAAGCTGGAATGTAAAGAAAAAGTCGAAAAGATCAGGTGAAATGCTGGTAAGAAGTGCTGCTAAAAGTCCCCCTCCCACACCTTCAAAAAAGGCACTGGTACAAAAAGCCAGTGTTTTAGCTTTAAACGTATTGACACCCATTGCAATGGCGGCATCTTCATCATCCCTAACTGCCTTCATTGCACGACCGAATTTAGAGTTGATGATATTTAAGACCACAATGACAGCGATCATCGCTATGCCACCCGTCCAGTAAAGATTTGAAAACTCTGGTATGTCATTAAGACCTAATGAGCCATTCGTTACTTCAGGATGGTTAATCGCCAAAATCTTAATAATAAATCCAAAGCCAAGCGTTACGATTGCAAGATAATCCCCTCTAACTCTAAAAACAGGAAAAGAGAGAATGGCTGCTAAAGTTGCTGCAAATGCGCCACCCAAAAGAAGAGCCACAACAAAATTCGCATGAAGCGTTAAGACAAAAGGATAAGGATCAACAATCGCGTATTGATACTGTTTAGCCTCAGGGCTTACCAGTAAAAGCGCTGCAGTATAGGCCCCGATTGCTACGAAGCCATTTGGCTCGAGTGAAAACTGACCTGTCACACCATTGATCAGATTGTAGCTAACCGCCAAAATGACGAAAATAGCGATGTTATTTAAAATTCTTACTGTATATTCATCAAAATGAGTATTAGCAAACCAGATAAACCACAATGTGATGACAATAAAAGTAAATTTGAGCCATTGCTCTTTTTTTATCATGAGACTATTCATCTTAAAACCTACTTTTTTCAAAATCAATACCCAAAATACCTGTGGGCTTAAACAAAAGGATTAAGATCAAAAAGATAAAGGCGAACGCATCTTTATAGCCACCCAACTCTGGGAAAAAAGCGATGACAACAACTTCAGTAAAACCTATAATCAAACCTCCAAGAACAGCACCACCAACACTACCAATGCCACCAACAACAGCTGCTGCAAAAGCTTTGAGTCCCACAAGTACACCCATCATTGGTTCAACGGAAGGGTAATTAACCGCCCAGAAAATACCGCCCACTGCTGCAAGCGCTGAGCCCATACCAAAGACCAAAGTAATGATACGATTCGCATCAATGCCCATGAGATTAACTGTACCAACATCAAAAGCAAGGGCACGAATTGCCATACCATACTTTGTTTTGTAAAGTACCCATAAAATAATTGCCAATAAAAATGCCGTAATAATTGGAACAATAATCGCAGAGACTGGCATCGTTAAGCTCATAAAATCGACTACATTTTCCAAATAAGCAGGAACGGGGAAAGCTCTTGGAACGCCACCAAAAAAGACGTTGAAAGCATTTTCAAGGAAAAAGCTTACACCAATAGCTGTAATTAAAAGTGAAATTTTGGGAGCACTACGCAATGGTCGATACGCGATTCGATCACTCGCCATACCTAAAAGTGCTGAGCCAACAATAGCTAGAAGAACTGCCGCCCCAAAAGGAAGGTCTAATACGGCAATACCAAAATACCCTAAAAATCCACCCACCATCATAATATCGCCATGCGCAAAATTGATGAGTCTTAATACTCCATACACCATCGTATAACCAATGGCGATAAGCGCATACATACTGCCAAGGCTAAAGCCGTTGACCATCTGTTGCATAAACATTGTTAAATCCAAATAGATTCTCCTAAAATATTTTAGAGCAATGCCCACTTTTGCGAGTGAAAATTGCTCTAAAATCTCTGCCTTTCATCTTTACATGTAAAGGCAGAGATGAGAAAATTATGGATTTACAGTTGCTTTATAAACAGCTTTACCATTTTGAACAACTTTAATAACCGCTGAACGTGTAGAGTTACCTGTTTTATCCATGTTGATAACACCAGATACACCTTCAAAATTAACAGTCGCTTTAATTTCTTTGTTGATACAAATACTATCTTCTGGATTTGCACAACGATTCATTGCATCTACCATTAAGTTATAAGCATCTGCGCCAAGTGCAACAAATGAATTAACTTCTTGTTTTCCAGTTTTTTGTGAATAGGCAGCAATGAAATCTTTTGAACGTTGTGTCGGAGGCGCACCATAATCAAAGAAGTCTGTAAACATATAACCCTCAACTGCATCGCCACCTAAATCAATAAAGGTTTGGTTAGCAACACCATCTCCTGAGAACATAGGCTTAACTAGTCCAATTTGTTTTGCTTGACGAGCAATCATAGAAACTTCTGGGTGATACATTGGCAAGAAAAGAAAATCTGGATTTGCAGCTTTAATTTGAGAAACAACCGCTTTAAAGTCTTTGTCACCTGAGCTTACTTTGATCTCTTTTACAATTTTACCACCAGCTTTTGTGAAAGCCTCAGTAAATGCTTTTGCAAGACCAAGAGAATAAACTTGTGCTTGATCAACTACGACAACAGCCGTTTTAAGTTTAAGGTCTTTAACGGCATAGTTTGCAACAACTGCGCCTTGGAAAGAGTCAGTAAAACAAACGCGGTTTGCAAACTCTTTTTGCTCTGTTAACTTGTCATTTGTTGCAACAGGAGAGATAACAGGAATCTGTTTTTTCTCAGCAATCGCCATAACTTGTGCTGTGTTTGTACTGGTTAATTCACCAAGAATTCCCACAACTTTGTCAGAACTGATAAGTCTTGTAGCAGCATTGGCTGACTCAACTTTGTCGCCTTTGGTATCAACTAGTACTAATTTAACGGTATCTCCGTTTTTTAGTTTTGGTTGCAACGAATTGGCAAACTCAATACCCTCATAGGCAGTTTGACCGTATGCCGCAAGCGGTCCACTCATTGACATTGTAACACCAACATTGATCTCTTTGGCAAAAGAAGATGAAGCCAAAAGCGCAACAGATGTAGCAAGAACAGCTAGTTTTCTCATGAATACTCCTTAGTGTAGTAATGTAAATATAGTACAAAAAAGTTACTTAATATTGAATGTAAAGTTTTGAAGGAGTTGTATAAAAAGTGTGCATTTGAAAAATGTTACAAAAAGAAATAGAGGAGTTCCACCCCAAAAAGGGGTGGAATAAAAAGGCAGAAATTAGAATTTATAAGAAGCTTTTACCCAAAGATCGCTACCATCAACATCTTTACCTTGTTTCTCATACTCTGCACCAAGTTTGAAGCCTTTTAAAGCGCCATCAAACTTGTATGAGCCATATACTGCTGAGTAAGAGTATTTTGCATCAAGATAGTTATCATCAGCAAGAACATAACGTACACCAACATTTGCAGCTGAAGTTACATCATAGTTTACATCAGCAAGGTATGCTTGTGTATCTCTTGTATAGCCTGGAGAAGAGATAACTGCATCAGTATAAAGAAGGTCAGCACCATTACCTAAACCAGATACAAGTTCACCTCTATGTAAGCCTTTAGCTGTTGAAGATCCATTCGCTACAGCTGTTGCAACATCATCATCACTTGTTTGTGAGTATGCGATTGTTCCATTAATGCCTTTATAGCTTAATCCTGCTTTAAGAGCATAACTTGTAATACTATCATCAGCATATGGTGAAACAACTAATGTATTTGCTAAATTTGTCAAAGTATTGTCAATTTTATTGTAATAGAATTGACCGCCTAAAGTATAACCAATTTCCCCTGCTTTACCTTCATAAAGAGCTTCTGCGTATGCTAATTGAGCGATATCATTAGCATAAGCATATGCAGCTGTTAAAGTAAGACCTGGGACTGATTTATTGATAGCTGCAAGAGTATATGCACCATCTTCAGCATTTACAGGTAATTCTCCGTATGAAAGTGAACCTGTTGCAAATTTCTTAGTGAATTCACCAATTTTACCATTGTTATCTGTTCTATCTTGACCTTTCTGAACATAACCAGCGATCAATGTAGTATTTGGAAGATCTGTGTTAATAACAGCAGCACCTTCAAATGAATCTTTCACTACACGTGAACCTGAACTTGCAACAAGTGGAGTATCTAAGAACATACGACCAACAAGTGCAGTTGTTTTACCGATTGTATATGAAATGTATGCTTCAGAAAGAACAGCGCCAGGTCCATACATTGTGCCAGCAAACATATCTTTTTCATTGTCACTTGCAAATGGCGATGAACTACCTTGGAATGTAAAGTTTGCACCTAAACCATAAAATGATGCTGTTTTATAGTTGAGCATAATACCTGTTGTGAAAATACTTTCACTATTTGTACCATTATCTTTATCGAAGTAATAAGCTTTAAGCTCACCACTTACTTTACCATTTTTAAACGCGTCAGCAAGTGTATCTGCTGCAAATGAGCTAGATGCGAGTCCAGCAACAACGATAGCCGCCAAGCTAAGTTTAGCTAATTTCATATTTTCTCCTTGAAAATGTTTGATTACCATTTGGTTACAAGCGGAAGTATACAAAAAAAAACACTAAAGTCAAATAAAACATGTGATGAAAAAGTAAGCTTTTTATAAAAAATTGAAGTTTTTGTGAGTTTTTAAGGAAAGAGAGCGGCAAAAACCGCCCTCATTAAGACTTAGTTAAGATACAAATTAGAATTTGTAGTTAGCTCTAAATCTCATATCGCTTGAATCTACTGTAGCAGCCGCTGTTGCACCAAATGCTGCAGTATCTTTTGTACAATCTTCATACTCTAAAGAAAGTGTCAAGCCTTTAACAGCTGGAATATCGTAAGAAATTTGTCCTTCCCAGTATTTATAGTCTATATTAGCACTTCTTGCATTGAATGTGTTAGTTCTAGCACCATCAGCACTAATGTCAATGTATTGACCCATTACTTTAAGTCCTGTTACGCCCACTTTTGAGAAATCATAAGAAAGCTCAACTTTATACGCATCTGTGTTTGAAGTTGATACTTTAGAAGCACCTGCGATCAATGGAGCAGTAAAGGCTACAGCACCACCAGCGCCATTACCCATACCAAGGATAACATCATCACTATTAGATGTTGTTGTATAACCTAGTTTAGCACCAAAACCTGCAAGGTCGATTAAAGATGCTTGAAGACCTACCATATTACCATCTAACTGAACTTCTTTATCTGTTTTTGATTTTTGGTATGCACCATCAAAGCCAAGTTTAAAGTTGCTTACAGGAAGAATATAACCCAATGCACCAACGTAAACATCAGCATCTCCAACAACTGTATCAGCAACATTATTTACTCTTGCATATTGACCTGTGATAGTTAAGTTTGGAACTGATTGGTTAATAGCTAAGACTGTGTAAGCACCATCAAAAGAAGCAACACCTACACCGTAGAATACTGCATTTTTTGAGAATTCAGGAATATCACTTTGAGCACCTGTGAGTGTTGCATCAATAGCTCTTGTGGTTCTACCTTGGAATTTACCAACATAACCTGCTGCTAATGTTGTTTGTGGCACATCTGTATTAATTACTAATCCACCTTCAAATGATTCTTTAATCATACGTGAACCAGAACCACTTACCAATGGAGTAGAAATAAATTGGCGACCAACTTTTGCTGTTGTTTTACCAATTGTATATGCTACATACGCTTCAGAAAGAACAGCGCCTGAACCGTACATATCAGCACCATACATTTGTTTTGCTGCATCGCTAGCAAATGGCGCATAGTTTGACTGGAATGTTGTACCAAGGCTTAAACCATAAAGGGAGTCAGTTACATAACCAAGAATTACTGCTGTAGAGAAAAGACTCTCTTGTCCTTGTTTACCAACGTTTGCTGCCGTATATCGAGCTGCAGTTGGAGCTACTCCAGTATCTCTGTCAAAGTACCATGCTCTTAATTCGCCGTTTACTTTTCCGTTTTTAAATGCGTCTGCAAGATTATCACTTGCTGCAAAAGAGCTAGATGCAAGACCTGCAACTACGATAGCCGCCAAGCTAAGTTTAGCTAATTTCATATTGTCTCCTTGAATTTTTTTGAAGGCGAGATAAGTCTATCACAAAAAACAGTAAATTACAATAAATCTTTTAAGAAAATGTCACTTTTACAAGGTTCTGTTATCAAACGGTTATTAAAAAAATCAGAAAAGTTTTATAAGTAAATTATATTTAACTTATTTCGTCGCTTGCACTTTTTTAATAAGATCTTCGCCGATAACGCTATAAAACTGTGGATAAATGGTTTCCATAGCTTTTTGCCATGCTGCTTTTTGCTCTGGGGTTAGTGTATGAATTTTAAACGTACTTGAGGTTTTTGCATACTCTTGGAGTTTTGCCAATGTCGCCTCTTCATCTTGTGCTGCTAGTTTTCGCTCATAAGCTGTTGCTTCTTTCATTGCTTGGAGAACCATAGGTTTGTACTCTGCAGGGAATTTTCGCCAGAAGCTTTCACTCATAATCACAAGATAACCAAGATAACCATGCGAAGAGAGCGTTAAGTCTGTTTGAACTTCATAAAACTTTTTGGTATAAAAGTTAGAGAGTGGGTTTTCTGTACCATCGACAATACTTTGCTGTAATGCAGAATAGACTTCTGAAAAGGGCAATATTTGAGGAATGGCTCCAATAGTCTTAAATTGTGCCTCAAGTACATGTGAACTCATAATTCTAAATTTTTGTGCTGTTGCATCGCTTGGCACTATAATTGCTTTTTTATTGGAAGAGAGCTGTTTAAAACCTGCATCCCAATAATCAAGTGCTACGAAACCTTTCGCTGTTACTATATCTTTGATGATCTGCCCTACTTCACCATCTAAGACCGCATGAAGGTGTTTGTCATCTCTAAATAAAAATGGTAAATCGAAAAGTTGCATCTGCGGAACAATATGGGTAAATTTTGAAAAACTAGGCATTGCGATGTGCGCATTTCCAAGTTTCAAAGCTTTCATCTCTTCGCCATCGCCATAAAGTTGTGAGTTTGGGAAAACAACGACTTCTACTTTACCATTTGTGAGCTCACCTATTCTTTTAGCAAAAAAGTCTGCACCCATTCCTTTGGGAGTGTTGGGGCTTACAACATGTGTGAGTTTAATCGTATATTCTGCGGCGACCAATGATGATACAAGAAGCGTTACTGCGCTCATCACTTTAAAAAACTTTGTCATATTTCATTCCCCTTATCAAAATTATTTTTATTTTTGATTATAGGCGAAAATCATCGATCTTTACATGTAAACTGCAAAAGCCTATTAAATATGTTTTAGAAAGCTTCTTTTCGTAACGCTTCAGTTTATCCTCTATTCCTATAATTTGTAACCTATTCCTTGGATGTTTTTCAAAGTCCCCTCAGGCAATTTCTTTCTCAAATTTTTGATCATCAGGCGAAGTGCATTAAGGCTCATATATTCACTTTCCCATAAATGTCTCTCTATCTCTTCATACGTAATAATCGAATCTTTTTCCAATAAAAGCTCAATAAGCTTTGCCTCCTTCTTCGTCAGTTCATACATCTGAGTATTGTGAAGAACCACTTTTTGCAAGCTATCGTAGTACCAATCGGGTGCTAGTTCTTGAAGATGCGCCTTTTCTTTTGACTGCAAGAACTTCTCCAGCGCATCGAAAAGCTTTGGCTCCGTAATGGGCTTGACAATATAACGAAGCAAGGAGAGTTCAATGGCTTCAAGCATAAAATCTACCTCGGTATACGCCGTAATAATGATAATATGTGCCTTTGCATCACTTTCACGTATTTTCTTCGCAAGGTCAATGCCGCTGAGATGAGGCATTTTAATATCGGTAATGATAAGATCAGGCTTGTGCTGTACAAAGAGTTTGTAGGCTTCTTCTCCATCATTTGCAAGATACACTTCTTTGAAGAGCAACGAGAGAAGTTCCGATACATTTTTTCGAACGCCTACCTCATCCTCTGCGTATAAAACCGTATAAGGAGCAAGCTTTTTTAGCATCTTTTCATCCATAAATAACCCTTTACATTTCTCAAAAGAAGCACTATGATTCTTTTTCATTATTATAGCAGTCAAGGTAGGAATTTTTTGTGAAAATTATCAAAGAGAGCAATATCTCCACTATCATTATTGTTAGTACTATTTTTATCATCAGTTCCCTGATGCTTTTTAACGGTTACTTTTTTATCACCAAACAGTATGAAATTTTACAAGCGCAAATCGAAGATAGCAAAAAAACGTTTGTTGAGAACAAACGCAATGTCCTTAGGCGTGAAGTCGATGCTATTATAGAGTTTATCGAGTTTAAAAAAAGTCGAACCAATCTAGCGGATTCTAAAGCAGTAGAAGCGCTCAAGCTTGAAGTGTATGACTGGATTCGCCATATCCGCTATGGGGGTGAAGAGCACAATTATATCTTTGTCTATCAGGTTGAGCATATCAGTGGCGGTGATAAATTTGCCAAAATGCTCATCAACCCCAATCGCCCTGATTTGGAAGGAGAATATATCTCCGATGCGTACACCGATGAAAATGGTAAAGCCTTTCGCAAAATTTTCTTACAAGACATCCACGAGAAAGGTTTTTCGTTTGTAGATTACATCTATAAAAAACCTGAAAGTAATATCATTCGTCCAAAAGTATCTTACTTTAAACTCTACAAAGAGTGGAATCTCATCATCGCAGCAGGTGCGTATACGGATGATATAGACAAAGAGATTAGCATTGCCAAAGCTGATTTTAAAAAGAAGATGAAGCTGGAAGTCACCTCTGCTGTCATTATCTTTTTACTTTTTGCGTTTGTTGCCAACACGTTTGCGGTTATCCTTGGCAAACGCATCGAGCGCTTTTTACAAACCTATCATAAACAAGTTCAACAAAAAACGCTGGAACTTGAAAATCTTAACCGTACACTGGAAAGCCGTGTGAGTGAAGAGATTCAAAAAAATAGAGAGCAAGAACAGCTTCTCATTCAAAAATCAAAGTTTATTGCGCTTGGAGAGATGATCAGCAATATTGCGCACCAGTGGCGACAACCACTCTCTCAACTTTCAGCACTTCTGATGACGCTCAAGCTTAAATACAACATGGATAAACTTGATAAAACAGGTATGGAAATCAAATGTATTGAAGCAGAAAACATCGTAGAATATATGTCTAATACAATCGATGACTTTCGTAACTTTTTTATGCCCAATAAAGATAAAAAGGCATTTAGTATTCAAGCAAGTATCGATGAAGTTTTACGCATCATAGGTATGTCCATCGCCAATCAAGAAATTGAGGTAGAAGTAAATATTCCGCATGACGAATACATTATTGGCTATAAAAGTGAATACGAACAGGTTGTTCTTAACCTTCTCTCGAACGCTAAAGATGCCATCATTGCTTCGGGTACAGAATGTGGAAAAATTACGATTAGCCTAGAGAGCGATGAAACGACAGTGCGGTTTATTATTCAAGACAATGGTGGGGGAATTAAAATAGAACCTACCGAAAAAATCTTTGAGCCTTATGTGAGTACAAAAGAGCAAAATGAAGGTACTGGCATTGGACTTTATATGGCAAAATTGATTATAGAAAAAAGTATGAGAGGAAAACTCGAAGCGAGAAATGAAAGTGGGGGAGCTATTTTTACGATAGAGTTAGAAAAAGGTTTCAAAGAGGCGCTTGGCGGATCGCCTCTTTGAGTCTCCATACATTCAGAAGAAAATATGAAATTCGCTAAGAGAAGTATAGGAACTCAAAGTAAACGATCGGTTAACAAAAGTAAACTTAATTTAATTTAATCGATTCTTCTTGTGGAACGCCTAATACTTGGTGAGCTTTATCGCGTTTTCCAGCACCGCCATCATCACTACTTTTACCTGCACTTTTTTTCTTCACTGGAGGTGGTGTTGTTGACGCATTTTTTCCACCTTTATAAAACCCTTCTTTAATCACAAACATTTCTGTTAAACGCATACCATCAAAAGAAGCATAAACAAGATCGCCTTCATTGGCAAGGATTGTTTTATGGTTGAAGTTTACATAAGACAATTTTCCATTGGTTGTTTCAATACCATCAATTTCATAGTTCCATGTTTGGGCAATAGGATCATGGTTGATGGTGCGAACGATACCTTTAACGTAATTTTTTCCGACAAGCTTAGAAAGCTTTGGATTGGTTTTTTCGTTATCATAGGTTTTCAATGTCGAAGCTGGAGGCGGCGATTTTGGGGCACAGCCTTGTGCAAACAAGAACAAAAGTGCTACACCAAGATACGTTAAAATTCTTTTCAAAACAAATCCTTATACATTTTTGTGAATTATAGCAAATTTTCCTATTTATTATGGTAAAATTCGTTTCTTGAATGGGGCTGACATGGCTTCGACAGGAGTAGTTTTAGCTTATGGCTGCATGTCGGAAGTGAGGGTCTTCCGTTACACAACCTTCAAACAATAACTGCTAACAACAGTAACTATCGTCCTGCTTACGCTCTAGCTGCGTAAGTTTAACAAATAATGGACTGCTCTCCCCTCTGATGCTATCTTAGGAGGTCTTGGAGAGTATCATAGCTTTGATAGATATACTGCATGAACGCCTTTACATGCAGCGAAGTTAAAGGCTCGTTTTGCGTAGTTTTCTGATTGTTGTACGAAGCAAAATTAAACACTATCAACAATATCTAAGCATGTAGACGTCATAGGTGGCTATTTTTGGACTGGGGTTCAATCCCCCACAGCTCCACCATTCAATTATATAAAACTCCCTCTCAAGGGAATTATGTTCCCCTCACTTTTATTTATCTGTTTGCGAGTGTTTTAGCGAGTGCACGTAAAATCCGCTCATACTGTTTATCCATAGGATGTTCCTTAGCTTCAGCGGTAGATAAAAAGTTTTGATTTTCAGCGTATTTTTTCTCCCAAATATCTATTTCTTTTTGTTTATTAGCAATCCTAATATCAATCTCTTCAAGTGTTTTAAGCAGTTTGTTCTTCTGCGTAAGGAGCGTGTCTTCTTTTTTAAAGATACGTACCATCAATGATTTTCGTTGAAAGATTTTTTCCTCTCCATCTTCGATAAACTTTACTTCAACCGTATCAGTCTCTTCAAGTTTTTGAAGTGTTTTATGGATTGAGGCAATCGCCTCTTCAACTTCTACCAACCTCTCTTTTTCAATCACACTTTGTTGCGTAAGCTGTTTTTGGTCAAGAATAAAGGCATCTAGTTTATTTTTAATCGTAATAAGTGAATTTTTTTTCTCATAAATGGCTTGTTTCGCATTTTTATGCTGAATCATCGTTGAACGTATCGTCGCAATATTCCATGCATTATTGCTCTCATCTAAAATTGGGTTTGCTTTATGGCGTTTTCCCAAAGAGTCAATGCTATCATGCACACTAAAAAAACTTAAAAATTCAATCGCTTTTCGATCTGTATTTGAGAAATGAAATAACAGATCTTCCGCGACATAAAGCATCAAATCATCAAAAACTTCACGTAAAAGATGAAGACTCAGTGCGCGAATACTTTGCACATCATCTAACTCTGTATAGCCTATGACAATAATCTCAATCATATTGACAAACATAGGTATAAAAAGCTTTTGAAATCTAATAGGACTGATTTTTCTAAAATTGAGCGTTTGTTCAACCACATGCGGCAGTAACTTGAAAATCTTCTCTTTGTGTAAATCATTTTTAAAATATCTTTGCTTGCACTCTTCTAAAATTTCAGGAGCAATGCCACAAGCTCTTCGTTCTGCTCCCGTACCTACAACAGGAACCGATAAATAACCTTTAGCATAAACAATTCCTTCTGCGATAAACACAAGATCTTGTGCGTTACAACCCAGTGTTAAAAAAAGCTTTTCTCGCAAAACATCTTTATAAGAGATATAGACATTTGGCAGTTTACAGCGATGCAAAGATGAAATGATCTTTTCAAATACTTCTTCTTCAAAATAATATAAAGATTCATATACGCCGTATTCCTCAAAATCAAGTTGTTCTAAAAAAGTATCAATCTCCTTTTCAACATCACTGTATTTTAAATATTCTTGTTCATCGTCATTTAATGCTTCTGCCATACTTTTCCAATTTTCATCATTTCATTTGTCTGAAAATATACATCTCAGATATAAATTATTTTAACATCTCAATGGTCACATTTCAATCACATCTATTGCGCTTAAACAATACTCTTTTGTACCAATGAACGCTTCATTCCATTATCTCAGCACATTATGGGTACAATAAAGAATATTCAAAAGGAATCCACTACAATATGAACATACTCTCAAAAAATGCACCCCTCGAAGCTTCTATTTTAAAAATGCAAGCGATTTTAAGCGACCTTGGTTGCGGCATGAAATTTGCCAGCGAAAAGCATCCCCTTAAAAACTGCTACTCTATCAACCTTTCTTCCATCGAGGCACCCAATCATATCTATTCTAACGGCAAAGGCACACTTTCTCAGTCCTCAAAAGCCAGCGCACTTGGCGAGTACATCGAACGACTTCAAACCAATAACTTTTTTATCGACTTTCACCTTCCCAACCGTGCTTACTACCCAGACCAAAAAGTGTTTGAATTTGGAGGAGAGTATCTGAGTCCATCTTTACATGTAATTTATAATCCGTCCAACGAAATGAGCGATGAAGACTTTGTCGACTTTAACAGCGATTACACAGACAAGATCGTAGCGCTTCCTTTTCAAAGCTTTTTTGCAAACGAGCAAGTGTATATTCCTCTCAACATTCTGAGCAATCTTTACGTAAGCAATGGGTTAGCCAGTGGAAACACGCCTGATGAAGCAAAAGTGCAGGCACTGAGTGAGATTTTTGAACGTCATGCGAAGATGGAGATCATCAAAAACGGTTATGCCCTTCCAAAGTACCCAGAAGACATCATCGCATCATTCCCTAACCTTCATGCAGATTTGTGCGAGCTTAGAGATGCGGGCTTTATCGTTGAAATTTTAGATGCCTCATTGGGTGGAAAGTTTCCCGTAACCGCCATCTCACTGATCAATCCGCGCAATGGCACGCTTTTTGTCTCGTTTGGTGCGCACCCCATCTTAGAAGTCAGCCTAGAGCGCACTATGAGTGAGCTGATGCAAGGACGAGGTGTTGAAAATCTTGACGCTTTTGAGATGCCAACCTTTGATATGAGCATCGTCGGCGATAGCTTCAACCTTGAAGCACACTTCATCGACTCTAACGGCAAAATGGGCTTTCCTTTTTTAAATGCAACCAAAAGTTTTGCGTATGCTCCGTGGAAGTATGAAGGCGTTGGAAGTGCGCAGGAGTATGCCTTTTTGTGCGACATCATCAAGGCAATGGGTAAAGAGATTTACCTACGTGAATACACCTACTTAAACTTTTACTCTTGCCATCTGATCGTACCAAGCATTTCGGAGGTTTACCCTATCGATGACATGGTTTACCAAAATCGAAACAGTGGTAAATTCATCCGACATCAGGTGCTCAATTTTAAAGAAGAAGACCATGACGTGTTGCTTGAGACCATCGAATCTTTGGAAGATTCTCTCAATATGGAAAAATACATCGGTGTGATTTTTGAGCAAAACTTTCAGATGATTGACCTTAAAGCGCAAGTGCATCTGCTTTTGGAAAATTACGAAGAAGCGCAAATGCTCCTCTCTTTTAGCCAAAACCCCATGAGTAAACTTCTTTGCGAAATTCTCTCTTTGAGGGAACAAGAACTTGTTTGGGCTGAGTATGAGAGTGCTCTTTGGGACATTTTCGGAAAAGAAAAAGTTGAACATGCAGTGAATATCTTAGACGGAAAAGCCTACTTCATTGACGTAAGCCTGCACCAACACTATGTCAATATGCTCGACATGTACGACAGACTTGAAGTCAAAAAAACAGCTATCGTCGCTTAAAAACCTTTACATGTAAAAAGTCAGGCTTGACCAGCCTGCTCTCTTAACTTGTCTTTTTTACTCTTGCGTTTTCCCTTGATAGGCGCGCTCCCTTTCTCTTTTTTGGGGGCCTCGCCTTCTAGTTCAAAGCCTTTGATCTGCTCTTTTTCAAGTTTGATATGACAACGTTTTTGAATGAGTGCAAAATGCGCTTTATCTTCGTGATCTATAAACGAAATCGCCAAACCCTCTTTACCCGCACGTCCCGTTCGTCCGATGCGGTGGATATAGTCTTCGGTTGCACGAGGAAGATCGTAATTAATAACACAGCTTACATCGTCGATGTCAAGCCCACGCGAAGCGATGTCGGTAGCAAACAAAACACGAATCTTGCGCTCTTTAAACGACTTCAACGTCCAAGAACGGTCTTCTTGAAGTAAATCCCCATGGAACGATTCGCTCAAAAAACCATGCTTGCGAAACTTCACAGCAATATTATCGGCGGCACGTTTATTTGCCATAAACACCAACACCAATTCCCATTTGTTTTCACGTAACAGATGACGCAAAAGTGGCGCTCTATTTTCTTTATTGACTTCGATGGCACGTTGCTTTATAAGCTCCACCGTCGGTGCTTCTGCATCGATGCTTACTTCCACCGCACTTTGAGTGATCTTTGAAGCAATGACTTGCATCTTTTCAGGGTACGTCGCAGAGAAAAGAAGATTTTGTCGTTTGGCTGGCAACGCCTCAAGTATAGAGCCTAACTCTTGCTCAAAACCAAGGTCAAGCATCTTGTCCGCTTCATCGAGGACAAAGAACTCGACACGAGAAAGGTCGATCTGCTTTTTGCTCATGATGTCTAGCAATCGCCCCGAAGTTGCCACCACGATGTCACACCCTTGCTGGATGTCGTAAAGTTGCTCGCCGATCTTCTCACCACCGATGACACTCACCACTTTAGGCTTTACATGTAAGAATTTTCCAAAGGCGACAAACGCTTCCGCCACTTGTACGGTAAGCTCTCTTGTTGGCGTTAAAACCAATGCCTTGATCTTTGCTTTTCCATCATTTTTGCTCGCACTCCAAAGCTCCAACATCGGCAGTACAAACGAAGCACTTTTACCACTTCCTGTTTGCGCTCTTGCCATCACATCTTTTCGCTCCAACACAAGAGGAATCACTTTTTCTTGAATCGGTGTTGGCGTAGAAAAGCTCTCTTGCGCAAGCGCTTGGAGGATTTGAGGGCAGAGTTTGAGGGTAGAAAATGGCATGGTTTGGCATCCTTTGAGTCTTTGTCGGCATTGTAGAATAGTTTCACTTTAGAGGAGGTTTGAGACATTTACATGTAAAGGCAGTTTAGGGTAAGTTTTTGGTGTTATAATGCGTCTGTAAAATGAACAAAGGATAGATGTTGGAACACTATAAATGGTTGCTTGCCTTTCACATTATAGCGTTGATGTCGTGGATGGCGATGTTGTTTTACTTGCCACGGCTTTTTGTCTACCATGTTGAGCATGCTGAAAAAAAAGAGTTTGTGGAAGTTGTGAAGATTCAAGAGTACAAAATCTATAAGTACATCGGACTTCCTGCCTTTTGGGCAACCCTTGCCAGTGGGCTTGGCATGATTTTTTTTGACCCACAACTGCTCTCAAGCGGTGGGTGGATTTATGCGAAGTTTACGGTACTTATTGCACTCACACTTTATTCGTTTTCATTAGAAAAATACCGTTTGGAACTTGCCAATGGCACGTGCACGAAAGATGGAAAATTTTTTAGAGCTTACAATGAAGTTCCTACCGCACTAGCCATTTTAATTGTCGGATACGTCATCACCAAAAGTTTTTCATGGGCATTTACGCTTATTACCTTGGGCATTTTTGCCATGATTATCGACGTGATTTTGGATGGAAAAAAGAAACCCTAATCTTTACATGTAAAGTGTTCGTTTACTCGATTGGCTTGGAGCGTTGCAGAACAATTTTAATGTAGAGCAGCGCTGAGAGCAAAAGAAAATACCCCACAATGCTGTACCCGATGACATCACGTCGGCTCATCTCTTTTTCGTAAATCGCTTTTTCTTCACTCGTTGCTTTGGTGAGTGTCTGTTCTGCAACAATGTTACTCTGAGCGTCATGCTGTTTTGGTAACCACTCAAGCCCAATGACGAGTACAAAAACGCACATCACGATTGCCGCAAAAATTTTAAGATTTGGCATGAGACTCCTTCCCAGACAAAAAAGGTAAAATGAAAAAAAGTGCCATCAACACTGTGGAGAAGAATAGCCCTATCCACAACGTAAGCGTCGAACTCGGTAATTTTCCTAAAATTGTAAGCCCTATCAAAGAGAGTACCAATGCCCAAAACCATACTAAAAAATAAGGACGCTGATGAGCGGGAATGCGACGAGGGTTTCTGTCTAAGAGTGGCATGAGTAAAAGCCCAACATTGACCACCACTAAGGATGCCATACCGATGTAGGAACCTTTGATCATTCCTATATCAAAGAAAAAGCTTTTAAGCAACTGCAACATCCATAAAAAGTACCACTCAGGGTAGATGTGTGCAGGTGTATCGCTTGGGTTGGCAGGGGTGAGATTGAGCGCATCAAACGCTATTTCATCCTGAAAAAAGACGCAATAAAAAAAGAGTGCCAAAAAGAGCGTGCATGCCAACAGTGGCTTTAAAACGGCATTGGAGAAAAACGGTTTTGGCTCTTTTGGGGTGATGTCGTGTTTGCTAAAACGCTCCTCTTTGCTTACATGTAAGCCTTTGCGACTCCATGAAAGCTTTGTGGTGGCGTACCACTTCACAAAATCCGTATGCACAAGTATCATCAGGACAATACTCAAAGGCATCACCACAATGTGCAAGGTGTAAAAGCGCAACAACGTGATGCCACTCACGCTAAAATCACCTCGAACCCACAGCACGATGTCTTCCCCAGCGCCTGGGATATACTCCAACAAACTGGTAATCACCTGCGCCGCCCAGTAACTCATCTGCCCCATCGGAAGCACATACCCCGTAAAACCGATGACCATACAGCAAAAGTAAAGCACCATGCCACTGTACCAATACTTCGTTTTACCATGTTTGTAAAACCCAAAATAGAGCATTCCTAAGAGGTGAATGTAGAGCAATAAAAAGAAAAATGTTGAGCCAAGTGCATGGATTTTTCGCCACAACCAACCGTAATTGACTTCTTGCATAATCGTCGTATGGACACTTTCAAAGGCTTTCTCCGCATCAGGAATATAGTGCATCGCAAGAAAAATGCCAGAGATGAGCATTAAAAGGCACAGAACAACCATGATAGCGCCCGTGTAAAGTAAAATATTGAAATTGTTTATTTTGAAATTCATGCTTTTGATGCCTCCATCAGTTGGAGGTACGCCTCGCCTACTTCTCCGACGATAATCATCTCATCATGCACTTTAAAAGGAGGAATGACTAAAGGCTTCGTAACAGGGCTGGCAAGTGCGTTGCCATTGTAGTCAAACTGCCCGTTATGACACGGACAAATAAAGCGTTTAAGGGAAGCATTGTACTTTGGGACACAGCCTAAATGGGTACAAATCCCAACCATCACCGTATAATAATAGTCGCCAATTTTAATGTCTCGTTTTTTATCGAGAGTCAACGTAGCGTCTTTTTTGAGGATAAAAAGTGGTTTTTTCTGCCACGAAAAATAAGCAATTTCATTGAGCGGTAACGCCGTGGTATCTATGTAAGTAGCCGCATCAAGAAGTGCTTTTTTGGGTGGTTCTAAGGACTGAAACATCGTACCGACCGTGTAATACACACCCGTCCCCGTAAGTGCCAAGAGCGAGTAATTCACCAGTCTTCGGTTTCTATCCATCCCCATTTTCCTTTATGCCATGCTTTACGCATAGCCATTTTACCAAAAAGTTCCCTCAATAAAATTTTACTGACTTTAGGAAGCGCGAAGAGACTTACATGTAAAGATAGATTGGGGTATTATTGTGCATCAATAAAGGAATAAAAATGAAATTTGAACTAGAAGAAGAGTACATAGAGTTATTTAAACTTCTCAAAATTACAGGCGTTGCAGATAGCGGAGCACAGGCTAAGATGCTCATCGAAGAGGGACACGTCAAACGAAATGGCGAAGTTGAGTTTAGAAAACGCGCTAAAATTATTTCAGGTGAGAAGATTGAAGTGGGTGATGATGTGATTGAGGTTGAAGCCTAAAATAAGACGTTAAAACGTAGCCCTCACTAACGCGAAGGCTACACTTCTATCAAACGATCTGGTAGTTCATTTTTATCGTGCTTTTCGATTGGAAAGTGTTGTGTCAAAATAGCTCCGACTTCGTTGATTGCCTGAAGGTAGCCCTCTTCAAACTTGTCGTTTTTGACGTTTTCAACAAAAGCATCAATCGTCTTTTGCCAGAGTGCATTATCAATTTTTGCGCTGATGGCACTATCGGCAACAATCTCAATGTATTTTTCATACAGACTCACAAAAATCATCACCGCTTGATAATTGCTTGTTTTTTGAAGCCCTAAAATTCGAAATGTCTCATAGGCTTTGAGTTTTGCTGCCTTAACAAAAACGCTTTTTGGCAAGAGATAAAAGAGCACTTTTGGCACATTGAAAAGCAAAAGTAAGAGCATAAAGCCAAGCAGTTGCGCCTCGAAAATAGTTTTTGCCTCCATGTCCGGTGCGAAAAAAAGCAATCCAAATGGGATGAAAAGCGAAATAAGGCTTGTAATCAGCAGGCTTATATAAAGATAATCACCGCTTTTTTGTGTCACAACCGCAACCAACTCACTTGAGGTTTTCTTCTCCATTTCAAAAATCGTTTTCTCAATTTTCTGTTGTGTTTCATTACCAATTTGATGCATTACCAACTCCCACTCGCTCCGCCGCCGCCAAAGCTTCCGCCGCCGCCACTAAATCCTCCAAAGCCCCCACTTGATGAGCTTCCACCACTACTGCTTCCCCACGAATTAGGCAATGTGCCACCACCAAAAGCGCCGCCAACATAGCTCAATAAAAAAACGGCACAAGTGATGAGAATACTAAACACGATCATCGAAAATATAAACCAACTTATGATACCTGCAATTGCACTGATAAACAACGAAGGGAACAACTTTCTTCGGCTCGATAAATTAAGTGAGAGCATGGCGTTGAAGACCATAAAGAAGAAAAATAAGATGGGAACAACAAACGAATGATGTGAGCTTTTTTGTGTTGTTTCATCGGCTTTATACTCGCCCTTAATCGCACTGATAATCGCGGTTATGCCGTTATTTGCGCCTTCAAAATAGTTTTTTGCTTTAAAGGCGGGCAAAATCGTATTTTGGATGATGCTGCTTGCGGTAGCATCAGGAAGGGAGCCCTCAAGTCCATACCCGACCTCGATGCGCACTTTTCGCTCATTAGGAGCAATGATGAGCAAGACGCCATTGTTGTGCTCTTTAGTTCCAATCCCCCACGCGCGCCCGAGCTGATACCCAAAATCTGCAATATCATACCCTTGCAATGATGTGAGCGTAACCACCACGATTTGGTTTGTTGTCGCACTCTCATGCGCAGATAGCGTACCCTCTAAGGATACTTTTTGTGACGCACTAAAAAGCCCCGCTTCATCAACGATGTGCGAATTATTGGGCGTGGGAAATGTGATGGCACCCCAAAGCGCCGACGCACAAAGTAGTCCTAAAATGAAGCTTTTAAAAAGTTTCATGGTAAAACCTTAAAAAGCGACTTTGGGTGCTGCACTCTCCGCTTGTGTCGCAGTAAAATTCTGTTTGACTTGTGCATCAGGGTAGAAAATAGAAGCTATCCATCTTCCCGGAATCGTTCTAAGTTCAAGATTGTAATTTTTCACCGCCTCGATGTAGTCGCGTCTAGCAACAGCAATTCTGTTTTCTGTTCCTTCTAATTGTGATTGCAGACTTAGAAAGTTTTGATTGGCTTTAAGATCGGGGTAGCGTTCTGAAACTGCCATGAGGCGAGTAAGGGCGCTACTAAGACCATCTTGTGCCGCTTGATACGCTTTAAACGCTTGAGGGTTACTCAAAACTTCAGGCGTAAGAGTAATCTGCCCTACTTTGGCTCTGGCTTCCGTTACTTGCGTAAACACCTCTTTTTCATGAGCTGCATACCCTTGAACCGTAGCAACAAGGTTAGGGATCAAGTCGCTTCTTCGTTTGTACTGGTTATCAACAGCAGACGCCGCAGCGATAACGGTTTCATCAAGTCTAGGAACGTTGTTGATTTTCGGAACGATGACCACCGCCGCAAGAACGGCTAACACACCCAGTGCTATCAAAAAGTTTTTCATACATCAGCCTTTTTTTGATTTTATATCCATTATATATGCTTTGTATTTAATCTTATCTTGATAGGGTATTTTTTGAGTGTATGTGTGGTACTGAGCTTTTGAGAGGGTTACATGTAAATTACTTTGTAAACAAGATACAATAACACTTAAAAATTTATTTTTCCTAATTGCCAAGGCTAGATAGTGATAAATTCTAACGACTTACCCGAAGAATTATGGCTTCATAATGAACAAGCTGTAAAATTATGTACAGAACTAGAAACAAAATATATTGAGCATCTTCATAAATGTAATGCATACGAGTTAGCCAAAACATCTGATGGTAAAAGTCATCCTATAGGCGGTTCAGGTGCAACTGAAGCAATAGAGCATTTTGCCTATAGGTTTGTAAATTCTAGTACCAGAGTTATTCATATTACACTAGACCCTGATAAGAAATTTTCAAATATACAAATAGATATTTTTTCAACTTTTTCAAAAGGTAATATTTCTATTTTAGATTTAGCTTGTGGAACAGGTGGGCACATCTTATCGTTACTGACTACTCTTGTTGAATTAAGATTAAAAAAACTTCTTCCAACTCTTCCATTAAATATCCATATTTTAGCTGCTGATATTTCTCCAAAAGCATTAGAAATTTATCAAAGTCTTCTACATGATCTTGAGCCATATTTGCTGAATGCTGGCATTCGTGTTATATATTCTACTTATGAATGGGACGCATGCTCTTCAATTCAAACTAGTTCACTAATGGATACTTTTTTCGAAATAACTAGCACTATTTCGTCTAATGAGTATTATGTGATAACGTCAGCTTTTAGTGGCTTTGCAGGCAATGAAACTAATTTCACAAGAATTGAAAGATCCCTACAACATATTACAGACAGGTTAGGAACAAAAAATAGTACATTTTTGTGGATAGAACCTGATGGTAAAGATGCAAAAAAATTTCTAGGCTTATTAAACAGAATTTTTGAGAATATAAAAGATTTTTTTGTACAAATATTTGAAGAAAGAGAATCTATTTCTCATACCTATTGCTGGTGGGAACCAATAAAAAAAGAAGTTATAAAAAAAGGTAATGTAAGTATTAAATTATATAAGAGAAATAATGAATAATTTTGAATTATTATTTACAAAAGCTTTGAATTCGGCAAGAAGAAGTTCACCCATTACATATGTTGCATTAAGAGCCCTTATGGACTCATGCCCCAAAGATAATCAAATAAAATTACTATCTTCAATTATGTCACGGCAACTTCAAACATCAAATAAATGGCATTATAGAAATTTTAAAGTTTTTAAAGAAAAAGAACCACAAGGAATAGAATACCGTGAATTAACAATAGGATCGCCTCTAACTTTATTGGCAGAAGCCATGCTGATAGACAAATTACAAGAAAACAAGATATACAATGACAATCCAAATGTTTATAGTTATAGATTGCCTTTCTATAAAAATTCGGGTCAAAATTTTGCCTTTTTTATGCATGGATACAAAAAAAGAAATGAAAAAATTGAATTAGCGCTAGCAGAAGGTAATTTTGCGTATATTTTTGATTTGAAGAAATTTTATCCAAGTGTAAATCAAAAACAATTATATGAAGTTTTTAATAACAAAATAGAAATATCACAGTGCGAGAAAAAAACAAAAAAACAACTAAATATATTTATAAATTCTTTGTTAGAAGCTACCAATCAAGGAGTAGCTGCAAATCCAGATTTTGGGCATCTTTGTGCAGATTTATATTTAGAAAATTTTGATTTTAATATGACACAACATTTTGGAACTTCTCATTATTTTAGGTATGTGGATGACCTTGTCATTATAAGTAGTCAAGAAACCCAATTAGATGAAATCAGAGCCAAAATAAAACAACTACTTCCTATTGGATTAGAATTAAATGAAAAAAAGACAGACTTAGTTAATTATGAGCAATGGAGTAAAATTTCTTTTGATGATATTGACAAAATTAATGATGAGTTTTCTGATTTTATGACTTCCCTTACTATCTATCTTGCATTAAACCCTAAAAAATTAGGTAACTTAAAACAAGAATTCAATGATAAAAATATTTTTCTTCCTTTTGATAAAATATTTGCTAATAGCCAATATAAAAGACAAGTAAAATTTTACAAAAGTTTACTTTTTGATAATTATGCATACCTATTGTATTTATTCGGTAAGTCGCATAATTTTTTAGAAATCGCTGAAACATTAAAAAATAAACTTTTTTACATTCTTGAAAAACTGCCTGACATAAAGATTTTGAATGGATTTGAGCGAAGATTATTAATTCAAAAGTACCGTTTTTGTATTAATAGGTTACTGATTTTTTCAGGGAAAGAATCAATAGAAAAAATCCTTTTTCTAATACCCGATGAAAAAGAATTTATAGAAATCAGAATTTTAATCATTGCTTTATTGAATAATGATGTGAGTGAGCTTGTGAAATTTAATGGTAATACGATTCTATCGTTTTGTGAACTATGGAAAAGTAATTTAAAAGAAAAACCTATAATTCAAATTTCAGAGGAAGCAACTCTTGAGAATTATTTTGATGCTATCCTTACTCTAGTTTTGCATGACATACTTCCAGTTGAAATTATCCCTATAGATAAATTCGATCATGAAAAACAAGCATTATTGCATTCATTGAAAATAGCCCAAAAACAAGGAAGAATTTTTAATAATTTGAATTATTACGATGAAATTACAACTATTTTAAATAGAATATCTCATGATGAGATAGGAACTTATCTTACTACAAGATACAACGATAATGAAGTAGTAGATTTAGAAACTTTGAAAATTGGGTCAGGTATATCTTCAGGTTTTTAAGACTGAGAAAGCCCCCTTTCGAGGCTTCCCCATCTTTACATGTAAACCTTACGCAGGTTTTTTAAGCAGTAATTTTTCCACGTCACTTGCCGCATCATCGGTCAAATGCAAGTTAAAGTTCTCTTGCAAGAAAGCGAAGATGTCATCGTTGACAAATTGTGGTGGTTTTGGTCCAAGATAGATGTTTTTGATGCCAAGGCTAAAGAGTCCTAGAAGAATAAGAACTGCTTTTTGCTCCATCCAGCTAAGAACGATAGAAACTGGCAAGTCATGTACGGTTACGCCAAGTGCGCCAGCAAGAGCTAGAGCGATGTGAACTGCACCGTTACTGTCATTGCATTGACCAAGGTCTAGGTAGCGAGGGATGCCTGTGTCTGCAACGGTACCAAAGTCGATGTCGTTAAATCTAAATTTACCGCAACTTGACGTTAAGATGACGCAGTCGTTTGGAAGACTCTCTGCCATTTTTCTATAGTATTCGCCACCTGAGCCTGGAGCGTCACAACCTGCGATAACGAAGAACTGGCTGATTTTGCCTGCTTGAACGGCTTCAAGAATTTGAGGTGCAAGACCAAGGATGGTTTTATAGTGGTGACCTGTTACGAGTGTCTCTTCACTGTCAAAGCCTGTTACATCAGGAAGTGCAAGTGTCTGAGCAATGACTTCACTGAAGTCGTTATTTTGGATTTTTTTGCCCTCTTTGATGCCTACGATGTCGTAGGTATAGAGTCTATCGACATAAGTTGATGTTGATTTTGGAGGAACGATACAGTTGGTGTTCACGATGATAGTTCCGCCCCACTCTTCAAAGAGTTTAGTTTGGTCAAACCATGATTTACCGATGTTGCCTTTAAGGTGAGCATATTTGCGAAGTTCTGGGTAACCGTGTGCGGGAAGCATTTCGGAGTGGGTGTAGATGTTGATGCCTTTACCCTCTGTTTGGCGTAAAAGCTCTAAAAGCATGTCAAGGTTGTGACCGCTGACCAAAATGCCTTTGCCCTCAGCCTTGTTTTGAGAAATGCTAACAGGTGTTGGAACGCCAAGGTGCGAAGTGTGTGCTTCGCTTAAGATGTCCATCATTCTCACACCAGCAGAACCGATTTTCATGAGTTGAGCGATGTGATCGTCAAAGTTGAAGTTAACGTTAGTGAGGGTGAAATAAAGTGTTTGAGCGATGACGTCATCGACTTCTTTGGTGTCTGCACCAAATTCATTGGCATGTGTTCTATACGCACTAAGACCTTTAAGACCGTAAATCATAATGTCTTGAAGTTTCGCCAAGTTGGCATCTTTGCCACACGTTCCTATATCTTGACCTTTAGAACCACAGCCATTAATGGCACTCATAGAGCATTGATCACATAACATATTTAAAGACATAATCTCTCCTAATTAAAATTTGACAGAATCTTAGCAAGAGGATAAATTTATGTCATTGATTGATCTCAATCAAGAGTTTTGAGGAAAGGCAGTTAGATGATACCACCAAAACGTCGTTCAGTTTGAAGGTACTCGGAGACGATGGTTTCAAGCTCGCCCACCGAAAAATCAGGCCAGAGCGTTTTACTAAAGAAAAGCTCTGCGTAAGCGGCTTGCCAAAGCAAAAAGTTAGAAAGGCGACAGTCACCGCCCGTGCGAATGAGGACATCCACAGCAGGAATGCCTGCGGTGTCAAGGTTGGACTCGAGGATTTCTTTGGTGATTTCACCTTTTACATGTAAAGATTTGTTGATGGCTCGAAGGATTTCATCGTGAGCGCCATAATTGATAGCAAGGATTTGTCGAAGCCCCGTACAGTGTGCTGTCATCTCTTTGGCGTAAGCGATCTCTTTTTGAAGTGAAGCGGAGAACTTACTCACATCTCCAATGACATCAAAACGAATGTTGTTTTCAAGAAGCGTTGAGATTTCACTGTGTAAATACTTGGAAAGAAGTTTCATCAAAACAGCCACTTCAGCTTTTGGGCGGTTCCAGTTTTCAGTGCTAAAGGCATAGAGAGTAAGGTACTTTATGCCCATTTTAGCGGCATACTTTGTAATTTCACGCACTTTTTTAGCGCCTTCTTTGTGTCCAAATGAGCGCTCTTTGCCTTGACGTTTTGCCCATCTGCCATTGCCATCCATAATAATCGCCAAATGCACTAAATCATTCATCGTTTCAACTTCTTTGTATCCAGTATTGTTGAGTGGCATTTTATCTTTTTTCTCTTTAGCCGACCTTGACAAATTCTCTCGCTTTGACTAAAATTACGCCATCACTACTTTTAGAATTCTCACAAAGTAGTCTCATAAAAATCGACTCAAGCAACTCTATCTTTGGGAATCTTTTCACCATCAAGAGACTCTAGCTTCATGAACGATCAAACTAACAACAAAGAAGGCACAATGAGCGGAAACACTCCTACCTCAAACAATCAACCCTGCGCGAATTCAGCCCAACCCAACGGCAATACTAACGGTAATGGACAAGCAAAACCAACTCACTATAACAAATCACGAACCCATGTCCCCGTCGATGGCTACAAAATAGAGGGTCTTAGAACCACTCCACTCGAAAAACTTTTAGAGATCGCAACAGAGCTTGGTATTGAAAATCCAAACGAATTAAAACGCCAAGATTTGATGTTTGAAATTTTAAAATCACAAGTCAACCAAGGCGGATTTATTCTTTTTACGGGCATCTTAGAGATTGCAGGTGAAGGTTATGGCTTTTTACGTGCAACAGACGCCAACTTCTCAGACAGTGCCAATGACGCTTATGTCAGCAGTACCCAAGTTAAGAAATTTGCACTTCGTACCGGTGATATCGTCACAGGACAAGTTAGACCTCCAAAAGATCAAGAGCGTTACTACGCCCTTCTTAAAATCGAAGCGATCAACTATCTACCTCTTGCAGAGAGCAAAAAACGCCCTCTTTTTGAAAACTTAACACCACTTTACCCAACCGAAAAAATCAAACTCGAATACGATCCAATGAAAATTACAGGACGTGTACTTGACCTCTTTACCCCTATCGGTAAAGGTCAACGTGGTCTTATCGTTGCACCTCCAAGAAGTGGTAAAACGGAACTTATGAAAGAACTCGCTCATGGTATCGCGCGCAACCATCCCGAATCAGAGCTTATCGTTCTCCTCGTCGATGAAAGACCAGAAGAGGTTACCGATATGCAACGCTGTGTTCAAGGTGAAGTGTATAGCTCAACCTTTGATATGCCAGCATCAAACCATGTTCGTGTCGCCAACCTTGTCATCGAAAAAGCAAAGCGTCGTGTTGAGATGGGCAAAGATGTCATCATTCTTTTAGATTCTATCACTCGTCTTGCTCGTGCTTACAATACGGTAACCCCATCAAGCGGTAAAGTACTCAGTGGTGGTGTGGATGCAAACGCTCTGCATAAACCAAAACGTTTCTTTGGTGCGGCGAGAAATATCGAAGATGGTGGTAGTTTGACCATCATTTCAACCGCATTGATCGAGACTGGAAGTCGAATGGACGAAGTTATCTTTGAAGAGTTTAAAGGCACTGGTAACAGCGAGATTGTACTCGATAGAAATATCTCTGATCGTCGTATCTACCCAGCGATTAACATCATGAAATCAGGAACACGTAAAGAAGAGCTTCTACTCTCCCCTGATAAACTCCAAAAAATTTGGGCACTTAGAAGTGCTATTAGCCAGATGGATGACATTGAAGCACTTAAATTCTTGTATGCTAAAATGCTTAAAACCAAGGACAATGAAGAACTCCTCTCTATCATGAATGACTAAAAACCTAAAGGTTGCGCTGTGTCACATCAAGTACTTGCTCTAAAATATCGTCCTTCCTCGTTTGACAAACTGATCGGCCAAGAGTCGATCACCCAAACACTTTCATTAGCACTTAACCAAGATAGGCTCTCACATGCCTATCTTTTCTCCGGACTTCGTGGTAGTGGTAAAACATCAACTGCGCGTATCTTTGCGAAAGCCCTCGTCTGCGACCAAGGTCCAAGCTCAACGCCATGCGAAGTGTGCGAACACTGCCTGAGTGCCAATGAAAACCGTCACATCGACATTATTGAGATGGATGCCGCGTCCAATCGTGGTATTGATGATATTCGTGAACTGATCGAGAGTACCAAATACAAACCATCAAGTGCTCGCTTTAAAATCTTTATCATCGATGAAGTCCACATGCTGACTACACAAGCGTTTAATGCGCTTTTGAAGACATTGGAAGAGCCTCCAAGCTATGTAAAATTCATCCTAGCAACGACAGACCCTTTAAAACTACCTGCAACGATTTTGTCACGTGCGCAACATTTCCGTTTTAAACAGATCAAACAAAGTGACGTGGTCAACCACCTCTGTCATATACTCAATCTTGAAAACATTGAGTACGAAAAAGAAGCCTTAGAGATGCTCTCGCGCGCAGGCAACGGATCACTTCGCGATACTTTGACATTGCTTGATCAAGCCATCATTTTTTCTAAAGGATACATTACACCTGAGAATGTGGCAACGATGCTTGGACTTCTTGACCCTAACCAACTTGAGACGATTTTTACGGCAATTTTGAGTGCCAATAAAAACGAGATGCTTCACCTTATCAAAGAGCTTGAGAGTTATGAGTGCGAAATCGTCATCGATGAGTTAATCGCGTATCTTAAAAATGCTTTTTTTGCGCAAGATCGCCGTTTTTCAACTCTTTTGTATGAGCGCTTTTTCAAAATTCTGAGTGAATCCAAAAGCCTGCTTTACATCAATGCCAACAACGGTTTCGTGCTCTCTTTGATCTTCTTTAAAATGATTGAAGCGACCAATATTAAAACCATTGAAGAGATGATAGACTCACTTGAAAATGAGAAATTTAGACTTCCTGCTCATGCTAAACCTGAAGTTGCAGAAAGTACAGAAACACCTGCTCCAGCGCTAGAAGAAGTTTTACATGTAAAAGATCAAGGCGTGACATCACAAATGCTTTTTACAAGACTGTGCGACAAACTACTTGATCGTAATGCCGAGCTAGGCGAATGTTTTAAAAATCACATTCGTTTTGTAAGCTTTGAAGATGAACAACTTACTCTCACCTCGAGTGCTGAGGGCGAAGCGAGTAAAACACTCAATACGTATTACAGCATCATCAAGCATTTTGTCCAAGAACTTTTCGGCTTAGAGACAAAAATCAAGATCAATAAAATCCAAGCGCTTCCGCCAGAACCTCAACCTGCTGAACCCGTACCCATGTTTGATCCTAACTATGAACTGCAAATGAATGAGGCAGAATTAAGCGCTAATGAGCAAAGCTCTTCGATGATCGAAAGTTTAGAATTTGAAGATGAACCGCAAAGTGAGAGCTGTGCAACGGGTGCTATGATGGCGGGGAAATGCGAAGTCGATGCAAAAGAGGTTTTAAACACCCCTTTTGTTCAAAGAGCAACTGAGCTTTTTGATCCTCAAAAAATTCAAATTCGCCAAAAGGTTTAATGACGATGGAAAAAATCCTTATCCTCAATACAGGTGGCACATTTAACAAACGCTACAATCCTCTTAAAGGTGAGCTTGAAGTTCCAAATGATGGTATTGCATTAGAGGCAATTTTACGTTATTGTAACAACACTTCGTATGAGCTTTTAAACATTATTCACAAAGACAGTCTTGATATGGACGAAAATGATCGAGAACTTATCGTAAAAACCATTCAAGACTCTTCGTGCCACAAAGTTTTGATTATTCATGGCACCGATACCATGGACGTTACCGCTACTTTTTTAGCTTTACATGTAAAAGACAAAATCATCACGCTAACAGGTGCCATGGTTCCTTTTAGCATCGACACCGTTGAGGCAACCAGCAATTTTATGCTGGCACTTGGTGATTTGATGTGTCGCGAAAAAAATGGAGTCAATCTTGCCATGCACGGCGCAATTGCAGGTCATGGAAGTATTTATAAAAACAGACAAAAAGGGATTTTCGAGCTTTGCTAAGAAGCTCGTAACTCCTCAGTCTTACGAAAGATATAGTGACTCATAACAATCACATAATAAGGATAAATAATAACCCCTAAAAAGGGAATGATGGTAAGCGCAAAACAGACCAATGAAATGCCTCTCATCTGCCCAGCATACATCCGCTTTAACGCCTTATACTCTTCACTTGAATTCACCATTGAAGAAACATCTAAAACCAAAAGCTTATGAAACAGGTAAAACACAGGCAGCAGTAAAGCAAAATTAAATACGGGTATAAAAACCAAAGGTGACAGTAGCAAAAACATTAGAGTCGTCCATAGGAGCGTTTTAAGGACTATCCATACATAGCTTATAAGTCCCATACCACGAAATGCAACCGTTGGATAATAGAGTGAACCAATCTCTTTAATGAAATAACCTGCAAAAAGCCCTACGATGACCGAATAAACCATCAAGAAAAGGTAGTAAACAACCATAGCAGAAGTAAAAAAGAAAAGAATCGCTACAACCGTTTTAGTGATAAAAATAAGTGAGACCATGCTCAAAAACCAACTCTGCTCTATGCTTCCTTCAAAACTCTGCAAACTCTGTGCGATCCAAGCAGAAAGTGCGCTTACACCTCCAAAGAGAAGCCAAATAGCCCCAATAAATACGATGATGGTTAAGATAAAAGAGAGCAAGGAGACAAGCAACACTCTTGGAGAAAAGGTATCTCCAAGAGCAAGAGCAAAGATGTTAGTTTTTGAAATTGTATTCATTTACTTTACTGAATCGTTTTACCATTGACACTAATTGCGCCTTTTTTCATAGCAATTTCATAGATGAAAAAATCGCCTTCAGGCTTACCAAGTGCAAAATCTTCCGCAGAAGTCAATCCCATAGCTTCAAGCGTTGCACGGTCATCTTTGTGAACTTTGACTTTTGATGTAATATCCAAAAGCCCAAGAAGTGCGAGAGGACTCTCTTTGTCTGTGTATTGATTTTGTACAATCTCAAGCGTTGTATCAACACTCACGTCTTTAAGATTCATCATGTCTGAATTCAGTCCTTTAAGAGCAATGCCAAGGTCGAGTTTTACACCATGATTGACAAGTGCGACAAAATCGTCGATTAAGACTTTATCATCCGGGGTCGTTGCTCCTAAAAGCAGTGTATTGTAATCCGCTTGAACTTTTTTCATTGTATCTGAGTTGATCCCTCTTAAAAAGAGTTTTGCAAAAAGTTTTTCAAGTGTAACATCTGCACTGCTATTATTGACAACGATGTTATCAAGCGTATAATCTGCTTTGATTTGAAGATCTTTTTTCACATCTTCAACGCTGCTATTAGCTTTAAGAGAACCTAGATCAAATTTGGTATTGGAGTACTCGTCATTGACTTCTAGTGTATACTTGCCAATTTTGATGTCGCCTTTATTGTTCAGATCGTCTTTATAGCTAAAGTTATAGACAAAATCTTTTAACTCACTTTTAAACACAAACATTTCACTATCAACACCGAAATTTTGCTTACCAACGCCTAGCACACCTTGTACCACCCCACCGTTTTCATTTAACGTTAGTAGTTGCTTTTCAGTGTCAATGTTCAGGGTTGAACCTTCGGTTTTAATCTGCTCTTTAATATCTTTAAAGCGTACATCTTTGAGTTTTTCATCACTTCCAAATGTCATATCAACCGCGAGTACACCACGTGCTAAAAGAGGTAAAATGGCATCACTTGCCGCTTTATCGTTAGCAAGCTCATCTTGAAGCGATTTAGGTAATTGATCAAGGCTTAAAGAGATTTTTACGTCACTTGGCAAAAGGTTAGAGTGCGTCATTTCACCTTTAAATTTTAAACCATCAAATCCTGCATTAATGCTTCCGTCTGTTTCATCTTTCAGACTTTGGACAAAAAGCTTATATTGTGCATTTTTATCGATAAGTTTTGCGAGTAAAAAGTCACGTGCTTTTTTGGCATCAGCTACTTCAAGACTAAAAGTTCTTTGACTTGTAAAGTAACCGCTTTTGCTTAAAATGTCTTGTTTCAAACCATTTTGGGCAAGTAAAACCTTGTTTGCCTCGATGGCACTATCGACTTTTTGCGAAATGACAAGAGGCGTTGCCGCGATGGCTGCCACAACTACGGCTGAAATAACCAGATATTTTGTTTTTGACATAAAAAGCCTTTATTATTTGTAACCTATGACGTAATAGGTATTTTTGTTAGGAACTTTTTCCAAAGTAATTTTATATTTTGCTGCCCATTTGGTAATCATCTCATTGACCTCATCAACCAATTCTGCACCTGCTGCTTCATTTTTGATTTTGAAGTAATCTTTGTTACTTGAGAGTGCCACAAATGAATGATGCGCTTTGAGTGCATCGTGCAAAGCGATGAGATGTTTTTCAACATGCTCAAAACCTACTGTGTTGTTGATGACGCGCTCAAGTTGCGCTTCCGCATTGGGAGTAACGCTGTAGCCTAGTTGTGTTAAGATCGCCTGTTTCTGCATTATTTTTCTCCTTTAATTTCGTTAACGTTTTTGTGCGATAAGCACATCTTCAATCATTTTTGAAATATCACCGTCTAAAATATTATTGACCTGAGAGTAAGCAATGTTGCTTCGATTGTCTTTGACTTGCTGGTACGGAGCTAAAACATAACTGCGTATCTGATGTCCCCAGCCGATCTCACTTTTTTCAACACCGTCTTTTTCCGCTTGCTGTTTTTCAAGTTCAAACTCATACAGACGCGATTTCAACATTTTCATCGCCGAAGCTCTGTTCTTATGTTGTGATCTGTCATTTTGACACTGCACGACAATGCCAGTTGGCATGTGTGTGATACGAATGGCACTATCGGTTTTATTGACATGCTGTCCGCCTGCTCCACCTGAACGATACGTATCGACTTTAAGGTCACGATCTTCTATAACAATGTCTATGTCATCATCAACCTCAGGTGAAACCATCACCGAACTAAAAGAGGTATGACGTTTGGCATTGGCATCAAAAGGGCTAATGCGAACAAGGCGATGAATGCCATTTTCGACTTTGAGATAGCCATACGCATTTTCACCACTGATGATAAAACTGACATCTTTAAGCCCAGCTTCTTCACCCTCTTGGTAGTCTAAGACTTCCACTTTAAAACCAGAGCGTTCAGCCCATCTAAGGTACATTCTGTACAAAATGCTTGCCCAGTCTTGACTCTCTGTTCCACCCGCACCTGGATGAATGGAAATAATAGCGTTTTTGTTATCATTCTCGCCACTGAGCATCATGGCGATCTCTAAGTTGCTGATGTGTTCTTCCAAATGTTCAGCATCTTTATAAAGCTCTTCAACGGTGGCTTCATCATTTTCACTGTTTGCCATTTCATACAAATCTACGGCATCCATAACAACATTTTTTGCTTTGGTGTAACGTGTAAGTAACGAGTTGAGTGCCGTTTTTTCTTTTTGCATCTCAGCCGCTTTTTTTGCATCATTCCAAAATTCGGGGTTTTGTTCGATCATTTCAATCTCTGCAAGCCTTGATGTCAGATCTTCTGGCTTGATAATCTGTGCGATGTTGTCCACTTTGGTGGTTAATTTTTTGAGAAGTTCGGTGTATTCGTAACTATCCAAATGGTTTCCTTTTGCTATAATACTCGCTTCAATTTAAGAGACCTCTGTTAAAAAACGTTTCTTAGAAGTCTAGTATTATATTTTACTCAAAAGTGCCTAAAATGAAAATAGTAAAAACTATTGAAGAATTATCCCAAGCAAGAAAAGAGCTTCAAGGATCCGTCGGCTTCGTGCCAACCATGGGAGCATTGCATAACGGACACCTCTCTTTAATGCAAAAATCAATCGCTGAAAATGAACATACCATTGTCTCTGTTTTTGTCAATCCTACTCAATTTTTAGAAGGGGAAGATTTTCATAAATATCCTCAGCGTACCCAAGCCGATATTAAAATATGCGAACTTGCGGGTGTGGCAATTTTATTTATGCCAAACCCTGATGTTATGTACGCTCCACTTGAACCTAGTATTCTAGCGCCTAGCTCCAAAGCTTACATTTTAGAAGGACTTGCGCGCCCAGGTCATTTTGATGGTGTTTTACGCGTGGTTTTAAAACTTTTCAATCTGACCAAACCAACAAGGGCTTATTTTGGCAAAAAAGATGCGCAACAACTTTATCTTTTGCAAAATATGGTCACCTCTTTCTTTTTGGATTTGGAAATAGTCCCTTGCGAAATTGTAAGGGAAGATGATGGACTAGCCCTCTCCAGTCGCAATGTTTACCTAAGTGCGCAAGAACGTAAAGATGCCCTACTTCTATGTGAATCACTCAAAGTTGCCACACATGCCATCATTGCAGGGGAACGCGATATAGCAACGATTAAAGCTGAAATGTTGCATACCTTGTTACCTTTACATGTAGAATACGTGGAGATTTTAAATCGTGATTTTGATACAATATCTACTATTGAAATAGGCAACTCTATCATTCTCGTCTGCGCCAAAGTTGGCACTACTCGCCTCATTGATAATTTATGGATTTAAAAAAGGAAATATTTGAAAAAATTACATCTCGTTTCACTAGGATGCAATAAAAACCTCGTTGACAGTGAAGTCATGTTAGGAAAACTTCAAGCGTACGAACTGTGCGATGATCCCTCTAAGGCTGACGTACTTATCGTCAATACCTGCGGCTTTATCGGACCTGCTAAACAAGAGAGTCTCAACACCATCTTCTCACTCCACGAAACACGCAAAAAAGGCTCTGTCCTTGTTATGGCAGGCTGTTTGACTGAACGCTATAAAGAAGATCTCACCCAAGAGCTTAAAGAGGTTGATCTTTTTACGGGTGTGGGTGATTATGACAAGATCGATGAGATCATCGCCCTTCGTCAAAACCGCTTTAGTCCCGCTACGTACTTACAAAACGAAGAGGAACGTGTGATTACAGGCTCCAATGCCCATGCATATATTAAACTCTCTGAAGGCTGCAATCAAACATGTAGCTTTTGTGCCATCCCTGGCTTTAAAGGTAAGCTTCACTCACGCACCCTTGAATCGCTTGTCAAAGAGGTAAAGGTACTCGTTTCAAAAGGCCTTTATGACTTTAGCTTTATCTCTCAAGACAGTAGCTCATTTTTGCGTGATGTGGGTGAAAAAGAGGGACTTATTAAACTCATTGATGCGGTTGAGCAAATTGAGGGCGTTAAGAGCGCGCGCATTTTGTACCTTTACCCAACGACAACGTCTAACGCTCTGATTGAGCGCATTATCGCCTCACCTCTGTTTCATAACTACTTTGACATGCCGATCCAACACATCAGCGACTCGATGCTCAAGCGCATGAAGCGAGGTGCTGGACGTGAGCGCATCATTGAACAGTTAGAGCTTATGCGAAAAGCACCCAATAGCTTTATTCGCACCAGTTTTATCGTAGGACATCCAGGAGAAAGTGAAGCAGAGTTTCAAGAGCTTCTGGACTTTACCAAATTGTTTGATTTTGACCGTGTTAACATCTTTGCTTATTCGGATGAAGAAGACACATCTGCTTACGAGATGGAAGAGAAAATCGACACTAAAACCATTAATAAACGCATTAAACAACTGGATAAGCTCGTCCAAGCCAAAACGAAAAAAAGCTTTGAAAAAGAGGTTGGTAAAGAGGTCATCATCTTAGTTGAAGGTGAAAGCAGTGAGCATGAGTATTTTATGGGAGCACGTGAGCTTCTATGGGCACCGAGCATTGATGGTGAGGTCTTGGTCAATGACTCCGATGTAGAGAATATTGAGGTCGGAAAATGTTACCGCGCAACCATCACCGAATGTGCTGGAGATCAACTCATTGCAACCATTACCACTGTTGCATGAAGCAACGCTAACTTCTTTACGTCGCACAAAAAACCTATTGGCATTCTCAGGCGGTGGTGACTCCACCGCCCTCTTCTTTTTACTGCTTGCCCATAACATTCCTTTTGATATTGCCCATGTTAACTACCAAACAAGAGAGCAAAGCAGTGTTGAAGAGGCGTATGCTAAAAGACTTGCAGAGATGTACCATAAACACCTTTTTAGCTTTACATGTAAACTTGAAAATGCCAATTTTGAGCATTATGCACGAGAAGAGCGTTACACTTTTTTTGAAGCTGTTATTCAAGAACATGGTTACGAGAATCTTCTTACGGCGCACCATTTGGGAGATCAACTGGAATGGTTTTTAATGCAACTCACCCGTGGAGCTGGACTTGTGGAAATGCTTGGGATGCAAGAAGTGGAAAGCAGAGAGCATTACACGCTTATGAGACCTCTTTTACATGTAAGCAAAAAAAAGCTTCAGGACTACCTAGAAGAACACAATATAACCTACTTCAACGATGCAAGTAATGACTCATTCAAACACTTACGCAACAAGTTCCGACATGATTACGCAACCCCACTCATCGATGCGTATGAAGAGGGAATTGCCAAAAGCTTTGCTTACTTAGAGGAAGATCGTAAGCGACTTTTACCCCATCAGCCTAAACGCCTTAAAGAGCTTTTTATACTACCAAAAGACGCTGATGACCTTATTAATATTCGGCAAATCGATAAAATACTCAAGCTTTTGGGTATCTTAGTTTCCAAAGCGCAAAGAGATGAGATTTTAAAAACAGAGTCTTGTGTTATCGGTGGAAAAATTGCAGTTTGTTTTGAAAAAGAGAGAATTTTTATAGCACCTTATCTTAAACACGATATGGAAAAGCACTTTAAAGAGGTATGTCGCAAAGCGCGCATTCCTTCCAAAATACGCCCCTACCTTTACACTTCTGGTATTGATCCTAATGTGTTGCGTTAAGATCATACACCTTAACTTTAAACGTTGAGCTAATACTTTCCTTTCCCGATTCTAAATAGATTGGAAAGTCAGCTTGAACAATGCTGCTGTAGCGATTAAGCCCTTCTAAAAAATTGTAGAAATTCGTTGGTGTTTTAAGTGTTGATGTCACGTTAAGTTCGTACTCTACAAACTCTTTTTTATACTCAGACTTTGTTACTTCCGTAAGAGAAACTTGGGTAAAAAATTTCCCAGCATAACGAATAAACTCTTCTTGCGTAAAGGGGTGCTTAAAAGCTCCAATGATGTGTACATTCTCTGCTTTGAGTTTTGAAAGCTCTGCTTCACGTTCCAAAAAGAGATTTTCAACTCTGGTTTTATGCACCAAAACACGTTTATGTTCTGCTTGCAAAATACGATGTTCTTTGACATTGGGGATAATAAGTAAAAAAACAAAAGCGAATGTGATGACGATGAAGACCATTAAAAAAATGAGCAACTTCATCATATCGATTTTTTCTAAGCTTCTATCAAGGCTATTCACGGAAACCATCCTCGCCAAGAATTTTATTGATGCTCACAAAATTATACCATCCCTCTTTTGTAAGGTAAAACGTCGTATTGCTCGTATGAAAAATGGATTTTAGAGGGGCTGCTAACAAGAAATTAAATGTATCTTGTGTCGGCGAAACACCATATAAAACGAGCGAATTTCGCTCCATCTGAACTTTTTTGAGCGTAATTTGATCGGGCACTAAATCAAAAAGATTTTTCATACTCTCTTTAAGAAGTGTATTGTTTGAGAAAATTTCTTCTGAGAGTGCTTTTTGACGTAAAATAAGACCAATGGCTTCATCATCTTCATCAATTTTTGTCTCAAGCATCTCGCGTTCTTTGGCCAAATCAACAATACCATGTTTAAATGAACTCATTTCAATCACAATATAGAAGTTAAAGATAATCATAAAGAGCGACATCAAACTAATGAAAATCAGCCACATCTTACTAAAGAGTGATATGAATGGTTTTGGGCGAGGTGCAATAAAACTTAGTTTCATTTAAAAACCTCAGCAATAGCGATGTCACACATGCGGTCGCCTACATCCACTTTATGTATCTCTACATCCATCATCAATTCATCTTCAAGTTGGTGAATCAGCTCTGAACTAATTTCATACCCGTCAAAAATAATAATCTCGTCGATAAATTCACTCTGATATAAAGGATTGTGATAGTACTCTTCAAGAGAAGATCGGAGGTATTTATAGACCAAAAGATCACGCCCATATAGCTCTAAATTCATATCTTCTTCTTTAATGTCTTCCATTCCTTTAAAATGAACAATGGCTTTATCTTCGATATCAGAAAATGAGTCAGTGGAACGCAAATCATCAATATCTTCTAACTCACCTAATTCCTCAAGCTCACTTAGCTCCTCGATTCCTTCACGTTCTTCCTCTTCTTTAACCATTTCAGGCATCGAATCGGATGAAACAATATCTTCTTCTGCTTGTTCATTTTCCCAATCATTGACATCATCGCTACGCGTAAAAGAGGTATCGCTCTGAGTTTTGAAAAAGGCACCAAAATGAAGGTGCTTCTCTTCAAAAATAGCCAAAATAAAAAAATCTTGGCAATTAAGAATATAACATGTAGGTTTGCTCTTGAGTTTTTGAGAAACGACAAAGTCACTTAAAAGAATAAATGGAGAATAGATCAGATCAAGACCTACCTCTGAGAAAAGATTCTTTGCCCATTTAATTTCAATGTAGGAAGCATACGCGGACCATTGATTGAACAAAGAGACATGATGAACATTTTGCATATCGACATGATGCTTACTAAAACTTGCATTCCCTGTACCGGAAATGGCTCCTTGTCCTAAAGAGCTTAGCAAAAAAGAGATATAGACAAAAGTGTACTCATCTTGCAATGATAAAAGGTAATTTTCAAGAGCTTTATCAAGTGCTTCAAGAGGTGATGAAAGCGGAAAAGTTTTTGTAAAAGTTTTTTGAATGGAGCCATCTTTTATAACTTTACAACGTAGCACACATTCTGTTTCATTTAACACAACAGCCACAAAAAGGTTCTGAAATTTTTTCTGAAGAACAGTTCTTATGCCCATATTTCTGACTCTTTGTTCACGTCATTACTCTTGTGTTAATTTGAATTTGTACTATATATTAGACTAATCTTGCTTAAGTTTTGTAAAATATCAAGCAAAAGTAATACCATTTGTCCCAAAGAAGCTAGACTGCATGCTCTAGAAGACGCTTTTGGATCAATGCTTTTGCCGCTTCGAGTGTTAAATCATCCACATAAAACGCATCGCCAAAATAAAACTCTAATGTACAAAAGGGTTTGGGAATACAAAATTGATCCCAACTCTTCATCTTCCAAAAAGACGTTGGATTACAGTTTATGGTAACAATAGGTACTTTTTTCATCTGTGCAAGTACGACAATACCATCGGCAACGCTATGCCTCGGTCCTCTAGGACCATCGGGCGTAATACCAATATCACGACCTTTTTGCAGTGATTTTAAAGCACTTCTTAAAACAGAAGCCCCACCTTTGGACGAGCTTCCACGAATCGTACCACCTCCAAAAAGTTGCATCAGCCGCGCGACGAGCTCTCCATCAAAATGATTACTCACGATGGTATCAATAGCTCTTCGCTTGGTATAATAGGTGTAAGCAGCAGCAGCCATTAATATTTCGCCATGCCAAAGAGCGTAAATACACGGTGTTGCAGAACTGTTATTTCCAACGTAAAATTTCTTTTTACATGTAAAGAATAAAAGTTTGATGAGAGCGTAAACAAGGGGTGGAACAATCCACACCAAAAGCTTACGTTTAAGCTCTTTAGAGAACAATTTCGCCATAAAGAGAGAGACGTTTAGGGTTAGTAATTTTAATGTTCACAGTCTGTCCTAGTAAACTTTCATCACCCTTGATCTGAACAAGCGCATTATTGTCACTTCTTCCTGCTAAAAAGCCACTGTTACGAAGTTCATCAATATAAACGGGATAAATTTTATTAAGGTGCGCTTCTGCAATCTCATCTAAAATTTCATCTTGAAGAAGTTGTAACCGCTCCAGTCTAGCGGACCCTATTTCGGAGTCAATTTGGTTGGTAAACTCAGCTGCTTTTGTTAGAGGTCTTGGCGAATATTTAAACGCAAAAATTTGCTCAAATTTCACTTGTCTCATTACATCAAGCGTATCTTCAAAATCTGCTTCACTTTCCCCTGGAAAAGCCACAATGATATCGGTACTGATTGAAACATCAGGAATCATTTCACGTAATTTCAACGCTCTGTTTAAAAACCACTCTTTGCTATAACCTCTTCGCATCTGCTCTAAAATATGCGTCGAACCACTTTGCAATGGCATGTGCATCGATTTGCACACTTTTGGATTATTAGCAAATGTTTCTAGAAATTTATCGTCCATGTGCAATGGATGAGGAGAGGTAAAACGAATACGCTCTACTTCTGGGATTTCGCTAATTTGATTAAGTAAATCTGAAAAATCCATATTATATTGAACATTTCCACTAAAGCGTTTGCCATAATTATTAACATTTTGCCCGAGTAAAAAGATCTCTTTAGCTCCATTTTGAGCTGCTTTTCGTGCTTCGTTGATAATGAGTTCAGCAGGAATAGAAATCTCATCACCTCTTGTTTGAGGAACGATGCAGTAGGTACATTTTTTATCACAACCAATCGAGATGTTGACGAATGCTTTATAAAGACTGTTACGGTACTCGCCAAAGGCATAGGTACTTTCGTCATAGTCAGTGTCGACACTTAAAAATTTTTCGGTATTGACGGCGGTAGAAATTTTGGAAACATTGCGCGCACCGATGACAAAACTGACATAAGGAGCACGTCTAAAAATCTCTTTACCCAAATGGCTTGCGGTGCATCCGCACACACCAATTTTGGCGCCCTCTTTTTTTTGAAGATTGTACTTGCCGATCTCTGAAAAAAGTTTACTGACAGGTTTTTCGCGCACACTACACGTATTGATCAAAATCAGATCCGCTTCTTGTACACTACTCGTTAAAACATAATTTTCTCTATCCCCAAGTTCTGCGATGATGTGCTCAGAGTCCCGCACATTCATCGCGCAACCGAGGGTCTCTATATAAAGCTTTTTTTCCTCTAAAATACCCAAAATCCAGCCTTAGAGAATATGTACTTCGTACATGTAATCGCTTTCGCCTAAACCGTAACGGATGTCTCTTAAATAGACGCTAAAACCTTGCGCTTCAAAGTGTTCCACTAAACTTACAAGGTCTTTGTGAGAGTTCTCTTTATCAAAATAAAAAATCTTTTGTCCCTCTTTTTCGATAATCTCAGTTACTTTCTCCAATGTAATTGTCTTTGGTTTTCCATTAATTTCATTTCTTGCTAATTTGATTTCCATCATAAACCTCTTTTCTATCGAGAAAATTATCGTATGTGTCCAATATGCACAAAGATATATCGCGAAGTATACTTTATTTTCGATAAATTCCTCATTAAAAGCAAACAAGTGTGTTGGCATAAAGAAAAATAAAAGAAGATTTTAGCTATAATCCTTATTCTTCACCGCAATCGTTTAAATTTCCATTTTTGATTTTTCATCATTGCGATTATCACACCATGATATAAAAATATGTATCTTTTTAAGGAAGCTTATGGAAAAAATTGTAGACATTATAGAATCTATTGCCCATGAAAAAGGGCTGGACATTAACGAAGTTAAAAATACCGTCACCTTGGCATTGGTCAAGACTGCAAAACGAATTTATGGCGCAGAATACGAATACGGCGCGGAAATTGATCCCGCGACAAAAACACTTAAACTTTATCAAAAAGTCATCGTTGTTGCCCCTGATGATGAAAGACTTTTAGATGGAAATGAAAATTTTATTGCCATTAAAGAAGCCAAAGAAGTTGATCCTGACATCGAAATTGGCGATGAACTCACCTATGAGTTGCCACTCGATAATTTAGGAAGAACAGCAGCCGCAACCCTTCAAAAAGAACTTGAATACCACATTCAACGCTTGCTTGAAAATAATATTTTTGAAAAATACCAAAAACTTGTGGGTAAAACTGTTTTTGGAACCGTAGTGCGTGTGGATAATGATGAAAACACCTATATTGAAATCGAAGAAATCAGAGCCGTACTACCACGCAAAAACCGTATTAAGGGTGAGAAATTTAAAGTCGGTAATGTTGTTAAAAGCGTTATTCGTAAAGTTTTAATTGATAAATCTCAAGGCATGTATGTTGAGCTTTCACGTACAAGCCCAAAATTCTTAGAATCATTATTGGAGCTTGAAGTTCCTGAGATTAAAGATGAACTTATCAAAATTATCGGTAGTGCTAGAATTCCAGGAGAGCGTGCGAAGATAGCACTTAGTTCATTACATCCTAACATTGACGCTGTTGGTGCTACGGTTGGAACAAAAGGTGTGAGAATTAATGCGGTCAGTAAAGAGTTACACAATGAAAATATCGACTGTATTGAATACTCAAATATCCCTGAGATTTTTATTGCACGTGCTCTTTCACCTGCCATTATTTCTAATGTTAAAATTCAAAATGGCAAAGCGATTGTTACACTTCCAAGTGATCAAAAGTCAAAAGCGATTGGTAAGAATGGTATTAACATCCGTTTGACGTCAATGCTGACTGGATTTGAGATTGAATTGGTTGAATCAGGCTCTTCCACAACTTCAAGTGAATCTGCCAATGATGAGCAACCAGAACGCGATCCAAATGCACTTAAAAACCTTTTCGGTGGACTATAATCATCTTTACATGTAAAGCGTAATGCTTTACATGTAAACCTTGTTTACCTCTTTACTCAGTCTTTTCTTTCACGTATTCAGCACCATGGTTGATCTTCTCTTTCGTCCATTCTGCACTGTCTTTAGCATCTTTTTTAATGCCACCCCATGTTGCACAGCCACTCATCAATACAACTGCTACTAAAGCTAAAATAATGTTTCTCATAATATTATCCTTTTCAAAGTGATTTATCCTCGTCGTTTAAAGTGAGGATTGAGTTTTGTCAATACCAAATCGGCAATCATATTGCCAATTAAAGTTAAAAATGAAGAAATAATGAGTATACCCATGATAACAGGATAATCCCTGCTTAATGCGCTTTGATAAAAAAGCAAGCCCATACCATTTATGGCAAAGATAGACTCTAAAATCACACTGCCACCAATAAGTCCTGGAAGCGAAAGTCCTAGTATTGTCACAATCGGAGGCGAGAGATTTGGCAAAATAAAACGCATCAAAAGAGCACGTCCTTCAACGCCTCTGCTTTTGGCGAAGAAGATATAGTCACTCTTTAAAATATTGATCGTCAGGCTTCGTACATACAAGATCAAACTTCCAAGCCCGCCAAAGACCATGACAAAGATGGGTAAGACTAAATGCCATGCCATATCCGCCAGATAGCCAATGCCATTTCCGCCAACGCCTTGCGAGTGCAATCCCGAAATAGGAAAAATTTTCCAGTAGACCGAGAAAAGGATGACCAACAGCAAAGAGAGATAAAACGAAGGCATCGCATAACTCATTAGGGCTAATTGCTTGATGCTTTTATCGTAAAAACTTGATTGTTTCATAGCTGATTTTATGCCCCAATAAAGAGCCAAGACAAAGACTAAAATCATACTGATGACATTCATAAACAGTGTGATAGGAAGGCGTTCTAAGATCTCATCTCGTACCGCTTTACCGCTGGCGAACGAAATACCAAAGTCGAGTTGAAGCATCGCTTTAAACCATGCAAAAAACTGTGCAGTGAGTGATTTATCGAGTCCATAAACACGTTTGAGTTGATCTAGTGCTTCGGGGGTAATGTTGGGATTAAGTTCACCGCTAGCAAAGAAAGAGTTGGGAGCAAGATGAATTGCCCCAAAAGAGATCAAAGAGATAATGCAGAGCATTAGTACTACATATCCAAGTTTTTGCAGTACTAATTTCATGCTTTTTCCTTATTTTTGCATATCCCACGCAAGTACAGTATGGCCTTCTGCGTCTGTTTCGTCCATACCCATACCCATGATACTATAACCTGCATCGACGTAGTGAATTTCGCCTGTTACCCCTGAAGAGAGGTCACTTAAAAGATACATACCGCTATTGCCTACTTCATCGGTGGTCACATTTTTGCGAAGTGGAGAGTTTATCTCATTCCAGTGAAGAATCATTCTAAAATCGCCAATACCACTTGCTGCAAGCGTTTTGATAGGACCTGCACTAATCGCATTCACACGAATTCCACGACTTCCAAGGTCTACTGCTAGGTAACGAACACTCGATTCTAGTGCTGCTTTTGCAACACCCATAACATTATAATGAGGAATGTATTTTGGTCCACCAAGATAGCTAAGTGTTAGTACAGACGCACCCTCATTGAGCACAGGTAAACAAGCGCGTGTTAAAGAGACCAATGAATACGCAGACGTGCCAAGAGCAATGTCAAACGCCTCTTTGGTTGTATCAATGAATTTACCACTAAGGGCTTCTTTAGGTGCATAAGCAACAGAGTGAACGACAAAATCGATCTTTCCAAAATCTTTTTCCAATGAAGCAGTCAGTGCCTCTAAGTGTGCAGGATTATTGATGTCAAGCTCATACACTTTATCACTGCCAAACTCTTCAGCGATAGGACGAACTCTTTTTTCCAACTGCTCATTCAAGTACGTAAATGCCAACTCTGCACCTTGTTCTTTACACGCTTTTGCAATTCCATACGCAATAGATTTATTATTAGCAATACCTACGATAAGACCTCTTTTACCTTTCATGACCATACCCAAACTCCTTATTTTTTTACAGTATCCGCAATGCGAATCATCTCGCAAAACGCTTTTTCATTCCAACTTGCCGTTCCTACTAAAACACCATCACATGCTTTTACATGTAAAATAGCGTCTATATTATCAACCTTTACACTACCACCGTATAACAAAGGTGCGCAAAGTTTTTCACGAAGCCTTGTTAAGACCTCTTCAATGTCTTCTAAACTAGCGCTCAAGCCTGTGCCAATCGCCCAAACAGGCTCGTATGCAATAACAAGCTTGTCATAATTAATATCAATCCCCTCAAACTGTTCCCACAAATAGCTCATGACAGCATCAATGCCTTGGACTCGAATTTCAGCAGGCTCACCAATGCAATAGATAATTTCTACTTCACGCGCTTTAGCAAAATCGTATTTACCCGCAATAAAACTTTGAGACTCTTTGAGAATATGACGTCTCTCACTATGTCCAATTAGCACCGTATCAATGCCAAATTCCTCAAGCTGTTCAAAGCCGATTTCACCCGTATAGGAACCACTCTGTACAGGATAAAAGTTTTGCGCACCTACTTTGAGGTTGCTTACCTCATCAAAACGATCAAGCGCTGTGAAAGGTGCGAAAATACGCACCTGCTGCTCACTTTTTGTGTTTGAAATAAAGGCTTGAATCTCTTTGATAAAAGCCTTAGCAGAGCCTCTCGTGTAGTTTGTTTTGAAGTTTGAAGCAATAATCATGCTTATGCAATCTCACTTTTTCCAAGGACTTTAACGCCAGGAAGCTCTTTACCTTCGATAAGCTCTAAGCTAGCCCCTCCACCTGTAGAGATGAACGTCATCTCATCAGCATCACCTGCACGCGCAACCACGTCAGCCGTATCTCCACCACCTACAACGGTTGTTGCATGCGCTTGTGCGATGTCATGTGACATTTTAAAACTACCTTTTGAGAATTTTTCAAGCTCAAATACACCCATTGGTCCATTCCAAAGAATCGTTTGAGCATCTGTTAATGCTTCTCTAAACAACCTCGATGTTGCAGGTCCAATATCAAGTCCCATCCATCCTTTAGGAATCTCTTGAACGGTAACAAATTTAATCGTTGCATCTTGAGAACATGTTTGTGCAGCAACAACATCGACAGGAAGATAGAGTTTAACACCCAGTCGTTTTGCCTCTTCCATAACACGGTTAGCTTCATCAATCAACTCATCTTCAACCAAAGAGTTACCAATGTCAAGACCTTGCGCTTTTAAGAAGGTAAATGCCATACCACCACCGATGACCAGTTTGTCAACGCGAGGAAGAAGATTGACCAGCGCTTGGAGTTTTCCACTCACTTTGCTACCACCCACAACGGCTACAAATGGGCGTGTAGGGCGACGAAGAAGGTTTTTAGAAAACTCAACCTCTTTTTGGAGTAAAAATCCAGCGGCTGAACTTTTTTCATTGAAATAGTGTGTAATCGCCTCAACCGAAGCGTGGGCTCTGTGGCAAACACCAAATGCGTCGTTAATATACACTTCCGCCATATCGGCTAACGCTTTTGCAAACTCTTCATCATTGGCTGTTTCACCCTTGCAGAAACGAAGGTTTTCTAAGAGTAAAATCTCTCCTTGTTGCAAAGCCGCCGCTTTTTCGTTGGCATCTTTTCCGATGACATCTGTGCTCAAAATAACCTCTTTATCTAAAAGACGTTTGAGTCTCATCTGTACGGGTGCAAGAGAGTACTTCTCATCAACTGCCCCTTTTGGACGACCCAAATGGCTTGCTAAAATAACAGCGCAACCATGATCTAAACAGTAACGAATGGTAGGAATGGCTGAACGCACACGTCTGTCATCTGTGATATTGGCAAACTCATCCAAAGGCACATTAAAATCACAACGAATAAAAACTTTTTTACCAGCAATATCCAAATCTCTAATAGAGCGAATCATTCTCTGTCCTTTTTATTTACTTACATGTAAAGCCATGTCAACCAAACGAGTTGAGTAACCCCACTCATTGTCATACCATGCCATTACTTTAATCATATCTCCACCAATCACTTGTGTGAGGTCTAATGCCACAATAGAACTCCAAGAGCTGGTTACGAAATCTTGTGAAACTCTTTGTTCAACATCAACCTCTAAAATCCCTTTTAAAGCCCCTGTTGCATTTTGAGCAAAAAGAGCATTGACCTCTTCTTTGGTTGTCGCTTTTTTAACAACAACATTAAGGTCAACCATAGAGACGTTAGGTGTTGGGACACGTATACTTTGTCCATGTAGACGTCCTTTAAGGTGTGGAAGAACTAAACCAATGGCTTTTGCAGCCCCTGTGGTGGTTGGGATCATATTGATCGCAGCAGCACGAGCACGGCGTAAATCTTTACTGTGTTTAACATCTAAAATATTTTGATCGTTTGTATAGGAGTGAACGGTTGTCATCAAACCTTTGTCAATGCCAAAGGCATCATCCAAAATTTTAGCGACAGGTCCTAAACAGTTTGTCGTACAACTAGCGTTGGAAACAATCGCCTCTCCAGCGTAGGTATGCTCATTCACACCGATAACAAAAGTTGGTGTATCGTCTTTTGCAGGAGCTGACATGACAACTCTTTTAATACCATTGTCAATAAAAACTTGTGTATCTTTTTGTGTTAAAAGAGCGCCTGTACATTCAAGGACAACATCAACACCATAGTCTGCAAAATTTAAAGCTTTGGGATCACGGGTTGAAAACATTTTAACTTTTGCTTTTCCCATTTGCATATAATCATTTTCTAATAACTCAACTGTTCCAGGGAAAATACCATGTACGCTATCGTATTTGAGTAATTGTTTTGTCATAGAACGATCTGCCGTATCGTTGACACAAACCAACTCAACATCATCTCGTGAATCAATAATTCTTGCAACGCATCTTCCAATGCGACCAAATCCATTTATAGCAATTTTGAGTGCCATAGGTATTCCTTTTGATATAATAGTCGTTTTAGTCCATTTGCTTTTTATAGAAAAGCGAATTATTTTAGCAAAAATGATGTATAAAAAAGTTTAAAGTCCACGGAGTCCTAAAGTTGAACATAGCTATCTTTGGAGGATCTTTTGATCCTCCACACACTGGGCATGAGCTCATTGTCAAAAAAGCCCTTGAAATTCTAGACATCGACAAGCTTTTAGTCGTAACTACTTACCTTAGCCCTTTTAAAGAGAGCTTTTGTGCTCCAGCACCTATGCGACAAGCATGGCTTGCAAAAATGTTTCAAAATATGGAAAAGGTCGAAATTTTTTCGTATGAATGTGATCAAAAAAGACAAGTTCCAACCATTGAAACTATTTTACATGTAAAGAGTCTCTATCCAGAGGCAAAACTCTTTTTGATTGTTGGAAGTGACAGTTTTTCAGCACTTCCTAAATGGAACCGTTATGATGAGCTTTGTAAACTTGTTGAATTTGTCGTCGCACCAAGAGGAGAGTTTACACCTCCAAAAGACTTGAAAATTTTACCAATTAATGTTAATATCAGTTCTTCAAAGCTTCGCTCATTTTTGGATAGAAGATTTATCCCAAAAGCCATAGAAAATGAAGTGATAGCGTTTTACACAAGGAATCCAATGGATAATAGAATTGAAAGAATCGTAACTGCTCTAAGCGACAAAAAAGCAGAAGATATACAAGTATTTGATATGACAGGCAAAGACTATTTTGTAAACACGGTTGTTATTGCAACCACAATGGGTGAGAGACACGGGCTTTCGCTTTTAGATCATCTTAAAACCGAACTTAAAGGTGCGGGTGAAAGCTTTTTACATGTAGATGCTGATGAGAACTGGACGGTCATTGACATGGGGGATATTCTTATTCACCTTATGACGCCTGCCTATCGTGTCAAATATAATTTAGAACTCTTCCTCAAAGAGAGAGAAGATGAGATGAAAAGAGTAAGAGGCGTAGAATAAATTTATCAATACGCCTTCCTAGTTTGACTAAGAAGGCGTGACTTTATTAAAGCTTCGCGTCTGGTTTAGGTGTTTTTTCACTGCTTTCTGGGAGCTGTGGATAAACAATCTCAGGCTTTCGACCCTTCAACGCTTTCAAGAATGTTTCAATTTTTGTACTATCCGCATCACTAATATTAATTCCTAGCTGCGTACTTCCCATCTCTTTAACCGCATCTTTAAGTGTCCAAATAGCACCGTTGTGGAAATATGGTGCCGTCTCAGTGATATTTCGGAGTGTTGGCGTTTTGACCATACCATTTTTATCACCTTTAAAATCACCTACTTGAGCAAATTTGTATTTACCCGCTACTTGGAATGGTTGCATTGTACCGCCTAAAGCAATACCATTATGGCAACTTGCACATCCTTTGTCTATAAATACTTCAAGTCCCTCTTTTTCTGCTTTTGAAAGCGCATTATCATTGCCGTTGATAAAATCATCAAATCGCGATGGCGTAACCAATGTTTTTTCAAAAATCGCAATTGTAGAAGTGATTTTCTCAAAACTGATTTTTACAGTATCGCCATATGCTCCTTTAAAGAGTTCCACATACTCAGGAATAGAGTTAATGCGCTCTTCAACCAATTTTGGAGGTGCTGCCATCTCTGGACCTGCTTGCACAGGACCTTGTGCTTGGTCTGCTAAATGTGGGCTTCTACCATCCCAAAATTGTGCTTTAAAAAAGGCGGAGTTATACACTGTTGGAGAGTTTAGATGATGAGGGTTTGCAGTCCAGCCATGACCAATAGCTGCGCTAATGCCATCTGTTCCACCTGTTGCTAGATTGTGACACGTATTACAACTAATAATTGAGCTTTTTGACATACGCGGATCAAAATAGAGTTTTTTGCCCAGTTCTACTTTAGCTTCTGTGATTGGATCCTTAGGATCATCAATTAATTTTAAAATTTCCAACTGACTTGCAGGAATCGCCTCAATACCATTTTGCTTGACCTTGTCAATCAAACCGTTTGCCCCAAATAACACGGTTGTACTTAATGCACAAAGACTTAATGCCTTAGAAATTTGCATTTCCACTCCTTTTTTAGATGTGAAGAAATTATATGGATATTTATCTTAAATAGTAATTAATCTTATTTGGAATTATTTATCATTATTTTTTATAAATAAATAGGATAGTTAATATCTTATTAAGTTCTGCTCCTATAAAATTTTATATTACATGTAAAGGTAGTATTTAATGGATCGCTTCAAAGATGTTTTAAAAGCAAGCAACCTCAAATCAACACACCAAAGGCTTGCTATTTTAGATTCAATCGACCATTTTGGGCATATTGACATCGATTCACTTTACGATGCCATTTTCAAAAAATACCCTACGATGTCCAAAGCAACACTTTACCGCAACATTAATGACCTTATCTCTTTCCACATTTTAGAAGAGGTAAAGCTTCCTCATCAAAAACAACAATACGAAATCAAAAAAGTTCCGCATATTCACCTTTTATGCTCAGCTTGCGGTAGCGTGGAAGATATGTTTGTAGAAACGAAACCACTTTTAGAGACTATCTCTTCTCAAAGTGGTTTTCATATTAGCAATAGCTTTATTGTCATTAATGGTATATGTAAAACATGTTCTGCACAAATTGTTACCACATTGTAATTTTATTAGTATTATAAGTTCTCACTTTTAATTATAAAAATATATTATTAAGCTCTTCTTTTCTATACTATTATGTGTCTATATAAAAAACATAAGGCTTACTAAATAAACAAATGAAGATTATTTTATTGATTGCATGTTGCGCCAGTCTGCTTTTATCTGACACACTCGATTCTTTACTTCAAGAATATAAAACAACTTCCGATAACTCATTGCAAACTGTCAATGAAAAAATTGGACATGTGGTTATTTATTCACAAAAAGAAATTCGATTGATGCAATACACCAAGCTCAACGATATTTTAAAAGAACTTCCTCTCTTTAACATTAATACAAACCAATTTGGACTTACAAACTACTCATTAACAGGCTCCAAAACAACTACGAGTGGTTTTTTTAGATTTTTCATTAATGACCATGAAATTAGCTCAGGCTACGATCAATCCACATCGTTATCATGGGGTGACTTGCCTCTTGATTTTGTCGATCACGTCGAAATCTATTACGGCGAGAGCTCTTTTTCGTTTGGCAATGAAACGGGTATCTATTTTGTGCGCATTTACACTAAATCCGCACTCAAAGAGAATAGCTCTGAAATCAATAGCTGGATTACATCCAAAGGCTCCAACTCTCAAAGTTTCACAAATTCTACTAGCTTTGAGAATGGCTGGTCCTACTTAATGTTTCTCAATCAAGAGAAAATCAAACAAACAACCATTTACAATAACCAAAAACTTAATAGTAATGGCACGAAGCACTATGGATACATAGATGTTAGCAATGAGACAACCAAAATCAATATGGGCTACACCGATGTTTCTAAAAATAATTACGCAGGTCTTGCCTTTGATGCTACTCCCGAGGGTGGGAAAAGTCTCTCCAAAGATTTTTTTATCAACTACACCCACTATTTTTTAGAAGACAAGTCACTTAAAGCCAACCTTTCAGTTGATGTCAATGATCGAAGTTATGATGAAACTGAAACCAATGCGCGAGGTATTGCCATTGTTCCATTAATCACTTTTCCCTTTGGTATTCCTAGTGGTCCTAAAAGTTATAGTGAAGATTTGCGCTTCATCAAAACGAATGCTTATCTTTCAAAATCAGTTGATATCGAAGATAATTCTTTTATCACAGCAATAAATGTTAAAAATAAAACCTATGATGTCCAAAACAGACAGAGCAATACCAATAGTGCTATAGGGCGCTTTAGCGCTTTTGATGAAGAGACTATCTCTTCATTACTTTTTCAAGACAGTTATAAACTTAGAAATGATCTTATTTTAGTGGCTAACACTAAACTTGATTATTATGACCGAAATGCGTATTTGAAGGACAGTTCAGAAACCTTACTACGCGTTGGTGCTATCTATACACCCACTGAAAATTGGGGATTTAAAAGTTTTTACACTCAAACCGCACTTACCCCTTCTTTCTATAACGTTGATTACGCTGATAAGAGCAAGCCAAAACTTAAATCGCAACAGTACCGCTTTTACACACTTGAAGGCGTTTATACAGAAGGAGATTCTAAGTTCGGCATCACGTATGATCATGTTAATATTGATGATTTCATCTATCTTACGCCAGTTGGGTTTATCAATATTGATCATACTATTACAACGAATGGCATTCTTTTTGACTACGAATACAGCTTTACGGATAGAGACAAAATCCATCTAAATTACTATACGTCAAGCCTCAGTGAGACCATCAATAACTCCACAAAAGGTGGCTATATTAAATACATGGGTGGGTATCAAAAGTTTGATTACTTTACCTCTGTTATTTATCGTAATGGCTATGACTACAAGGGCCTTAATATCCCTGATAGCTTTGATATGAGCCTTGGTGTGACGTATCATGCGACGAAAGATTTGAGTTACAGCATTAAAGCAAATAATATTCTAGATCGCTCTACACAGTCTCTTTACTTTACCAATTTAGGAACTAGTTTTTTTGCTTTAGACGATAATGATAGAAGCGTCACCTTTTCATTTAGGTGGGTATTCTGATGAAAAAAATACTCTTTCTCCTTACTTTCATCCTATCTTTTGCTGTGGCAGAACAATACACTTTTCTTGTTCAGCCTTATAACAAAGAGATTGAACTTGAAGCAAAAATTATCTCCGAGATCGCAACTTCTTCCGTGCATGAAAAAGTAACCCTTTTCATACCTCATATTTCTGATATGGAAGCTAAAATTTACTCTCAATACTTTACGCTAAGTCCAAAATGTGAAACAGCCAACTTTGTTTTTGTCAATAAAACTATTGACAATGAAACATTATGCGATAACACAAATAGACTCTTTTTTACAAATAACTATCGAAAACTTCTTGCTGATGATAAGTATTACGGAGCCCTTTTCTGGAATAAAAGTAGACCTAATATTGTCTTTATCAAAAAACGACTTGAAAAAAGAGCCATTGTTTTACCGAGAACATTTGATCAATTTGTAGAGAATTTTTAATGAGTAAAAAAAATTTTTTTAAAAATCCTTTTTATTTTATTATCCCTATTATTGCTATCACTTCGATTTTAGCATTTCTCTTAATTTCCACCATCAAGCTCGAAGAGAGTATCGAAAAAAAAATATTTGAAATTTCAACTTCAGATGTCTTTGCAATTATGCATAATAGTGCATCATCTATTCAAATGCTTTTGAAAGAGAGTAAAAATTACGAAGAGAATATCAAAAGCAATACTTTCTTACAACAGAAAATTGAAGAGAATTTAAAACTATTAATTACCCCAAATATAAAGTACGCCTACCTTTTATACAGAGATGATAGAGGTGTATTTCGATTTTTGGCAGATGCTTCCAGATATGATGAAAAAGCACTGGTTGACCAGAAATTTGATGTTGATAGCCCTGAGTGGCTGCAAATCTATACAAAAAAAGAAGCCTTGTTTATACGTCACACTATGTTACATCAACTCTCCATCAGTTATCTGATTCCCATTATGCATCAAGACGAAGTTAAGTTGGTTTTAGCGATTGACTTTTCCATACAAAAAATTGAAGAAATTAACAAAATCATCCATGTCATGCAAAATGGCATCTTGGCCGTGATGATTGTTGTTCTTATTATTTTGCTCTTCACCATTATTCAAGCTATACGTTTTCGCGCTGTCAAAAAAACAGCTTTTATCGATAAACTTACCAATGTCTATAACCGAAATTACCTTCAAAAACATGAAGATTTCATCAATCTCAATGACTATATTTTAGCAACGCTAGACATTGATTATTTTAAAAAGGTTAATGACACTTATGGACATGATGTCGGCGATAAAATCTTAAAGCAAGTTGCCAATGTTATTTTACTGACGATCAGGCATCAAGATGATATTGTGATCCGCTATGGAGGAGAAGAGTTTCTCATCTTGGCTAAAACTCGTAGAGATGACCACATTAGTGCGCTTAATGTCATTGAGAGAATTTTTCACACCATTCAAGAAAATAGATTTTACATTTCCGCTGAGGAATCTATCAAAATTACTGTCTCCATTGGCATTAACTTAGTGCCTTACAAATCAAGAACATTTTCTGAAGCCTTTAAGCTAGCAGATATCGCGCTTTACAATGCTAAGAACAAAGGCAGAGATACCATAGAGCTATATGACGAGAACGAAAATACTCAAAATGCATGTATGTCGCTCAACGAAATTAAAGAAGCCATTGAAGAGAAACGAATCCTCTGCTACTATCAGAGCATTGTTCATACTAAAACGCAAAAGATCTCGCATTATGAAGCCTTGCTTCGCATTGTGGACAAGCATGGTTCTATTATTTCACCAGACAAAATACTTCCTACCATCAAAGGTACTTTTATTTTACGAAATATCACAAAAGAAGTGTTAAAAATTTGTTATGAACAGTTGATAAATGAGCCAACTATTGCCATTAATCTCAACCTTAATCCTCATGACATTATCGATGAGTCTATTCTAACTATTTTAAAAAATTATGCACTTAATGAGAATATAGCTAACCGAATGGGGTTAGAAATTATTGAGAGTGAAGAGATAACCCATAGAGATGATGCTAAAAACAATCTTTTAATGCTCAAAAGCTTAGGCTACAAAATTTCTATCGATGACTTTGGCAGCGGGTACTCTAATTTTATCTATCTTACGGAGATTAAAACAGACTACATTAAAATTGATGGTGCCATCATTCAAAAGATATTAGATGATAAAATTTCATTTCTTCTTGTAAAAAATATTGTTGCTTTTGCAAAAGAAGCGCACATAAAAGTTATTGCAGAATATGTCAGTAATGAGATGGTTTATGAAAAGATCAAATCTTTGGGAATTGAGTACTCACAAGGATCACTTTTTTCTCTACCGATACCTTGGTCAGACAATCGAAAAATGCTCTAACATCTTTACATGTAAAGAATTTAAAACCAAGATGTTGTATCGATCTTTTTTTCAAGCTTATTTTCAAGTTCGTCGTCTAATTCATGTAAAAAATCAAACCCGCTTTTTTGCTCAACTTCATTAATTTGCACTACGTATTTTTCAAGTTGGTCATTCGCTTTTGCATTTTGAGGAACAATGAGTGCTAAAGTTTTGATCTCACCACCTTCATCAATACCGACATAAATTTTATAGAACGCATCAGGAATTTCTACAAAATAAGAGTTATTAAGTCGTTTTACTTTAGCATCAAACAGTGGTCCCGTATAAACCCAAAGCTCTTTAAATTTTGGTGCAAAAGATTCAAGTTCTAGCGTTTCAAGATGTTGCCATAGCTTTTGATTTAAAGAAGGTTTCTGAGGTGTTATATTTGTCATCAAAAAAGTCTCTTGTTGAGCCTCTTTGCCGTATTGAAGAGCAATCGCATGGTTAGGTGCCATGTGACCTCTATCATAGCCGCTATTGGTGTAATCGCTTGATGTAATCAAGCCTGCATTACGCCAGTCTGTACTAAAGTTATCAGGTCTTTTCAGATGCGGTGCATTGCTGCTTGGAGGTGTCAGTTTATAGACAACCCACAAAGGGTTACCTTTTAGATCAGAATAACCGACCATATAAGCACGATTGCGAAAAACCCTAGTAAATGTGTCAGAAGAGCTTTCTATTGCCCTTGGAACACCTTTAAACACCATTGTATCGCGTGCAATAAAATATTCATACGAGTAAGATAGCCCTCCTAAAAGAAGAGCTACCAAAAATAATTTGGGATTTTTAAATAGAAATGTTAGAAAAGAGACCATAAAGCGTGATTTATTCACAATCACACTTTACATTTTTTCTTTTGCATGAATGCCTATAAGTTTAAGTCCGACACGAAGTGAAAGTGCAACAACAGCAAAAAGTTTGAGGAATTTTTCCTCATCAGCACTTCCAACAACACGGTTTTCATTGTAAAATTTATGCAAGCTTGCAGCAAGATTTTTGAGGTATTCTGTCACTTTCTGTACTTGCCTAGAATGAAATGCATCTTCTAAAACTTCAGGCAATAAAAGCGCACTAAAGAGAAGATTTTGCGCTTCTTCGCTGAGATTTTCCAATTTAACATTTTGTACATCACTCAGTGTTTTTTCTGCTTTTGCAAAAATTTGATTAATTCTAGCATGCGCGTAATTAATGTAAAAAATTGGGTTGTTACTGTCTTCTTGTTTAAAGACATCAACATCAAATTCAAGATGTGTGTCTGATTTTTTACTGAGGAAAACAAAACGTAATGCATCGCTTCCCACTTCACTAACGACATCACTCATCAAAATAAAATTACCAGCCCGCTTGCTCATTTTATAAGGTTCACCACCTTTTAAAAGTGAAACCATTTGCGCCAAGATAACTTCAAGTTTTTGCTCATCATAGCCTAAGAAATTAATGGCTGCTTTAACACGAGAGATGTATCCGTGGTGATCGGCACCCCAGATATTGATGTATTTATCGTAGTTTCTTTGAAATTTATAATCATGATAGATGATGTCGCCTGCAAGGTACGTTGGTCTGCCATCTTCTCTTACAACAACACGGTCTTTTTCATCGCCAAGTTCAGTAGAACGAATCCAAACTTTGCCACCCTCTGTATACGTTTTATCATGTTTTTGAAGTTTAACAAAGCTCTCATCCCATTTGTCATAAAGCGATTTCTCACTTACAAATTGCGCAAACTCAATGCCAACGTCAGCAAGGTTAGACTTGATAAGCTCTAACATCTTATCTTTGCCCCAAACAGAGAGTACTTTGATGTTTTCCTCATTTTCAAAAATGGCACCACCGAGTTCTGCTTTTGCAACGTGGGCTAAATCAACAATATATTCGCCTCGGTAAAACTCCTCTGGCCAGTTTACATCTAAACCTAAAACTTGCTCACGTCCAGCAAGGTAAATCGAAAGTCCTAAAAGATCAACTTGATTTCCCGCATCATTGACATAGTATTCACTGGTAATTTTATAGCCTAAATGTGTACCAATGCGATACAGTGCATCGCCAATGACAGCACCTCTCGCATGCCCAATGTGCAAAGGTCCTGTTGGATTTGCACTCACATACTCAAGAAGTATAGACTCATTTTGCTCATCAGCTCCAAAAAGAGCTTCATTTTGAATTGCCCAAGTAGCATATTGATCCAAAAAGTTTTCACTGAGTTTAAAGTTGATATACCCTTTGATAGGTGTGACTTCTTGAAAAATCTCACCCGTTTCAAACTGCGTGACAATCTCTTCTGCAATGGCAATAGGGGATTTTTTCAACTCTTTTGCAAGAGAAAAAGCAATAGGGGTTGCATAATGACCAAAAGAGAGATTGGTAGGTTTTTCTAAAACAAACTCTCTTTGTAATTTTTCTTTAATAGCACGAATAACCGATTTTTTCAATACGTAACCTTATACAGACTTTTTTTCATCTGCGGGTGTTGATGGTGTAGCCGTAGGCGCAGCAGCTGATTCAGATTTTACTTCTACTTGATCTACTGTAGTTTTGACTTGCTCATCTTCTTTGATAGCTTTTTTAAAATCTTTGATACCTTGACCTACCCCTTTAGCAAGTTCTGGTATTTTTTTAGCACCAAACAATAAAACAACAACTGCTAAAATGACTAACCAATGCGATATACTAAATGAACCCATACTCTCTCCTTTGTCTTGATGACTCTATACTTAATGTTATGTTATTGTATCATTTTTTTATAAACAAAAAATGAAGCAGATTTTTTATTCGATATTTGCCCATGCGCTAATAAATTCACCTAAATCCATCAGTTCCATTTTTCTGCGCGAAGCATAGGCAATTGCCAATAAATCATGTAGTGCCGTTTTAAAGTCATCGTTTATTAACACGTAATCATACTCCCTAATACGTGTCATTTCAGAAACAGCATTGGCTAAACGTTTTTCAATAACCTCATGGCTATCGGTACCTCGATGAATCAATCTCTCTTTAAGGCTTTTTTGATCAGGTGTCGTTATAAAAACAGAAGTAATTAAATTACCAAATTTTTCACGTGCGATTTTATGCCCTTGCACATCAATGTCGCAAATGACAAGTTTTCCCTCGTGTAGCTCTTTTAAAATAGGTTTAAGTGATGTGCCATAATAGTTGTCATGCACCTTTGCCCATTCTAAGAAAAATCCAGCATCGATGTCTTTTTCAAACTCTTCTTTGGAGATAAAATGGTAATTAATGCCATCAATCTCACCTTCTCGCATAGGGCGTGTTGTACTTGAAATTGAGAAATAAGAATCGGCAATCTCTTTAAGCACTTCTTGCATCAAAGAGCTTTTGCCCGAACCGCTAGGGCCGGAAATGACTAAAAAGTTTCCTTTCACCATTACTCTTTTTCATCAAAAGTAATAGAAATATTAAGACGCATTCCTTTTAGTGCTTCACGTAAAATATCACTTTGTGCTAAACTTGAGATACTTCTGGCAATGCTGCTTTCAATTTCATCACGAATTACTTCAATTTCTTGACTTTTTTGAACAGGAGCGACCACTGGAGTTGGAGAAGCTATTTCATCAACTTCTTCGCCAAATGCTTGTTTAAGCATGTTTTCATTAAGGTCATCTAGGGAATCAACATCACCAAGTTCTTCTAAAGCGCCAATCGCAACGTCCACTTGTGGGATGAGAGCATCGTCATCAAGTGCCATCTCTTTTTCTTCTTCAATCTTCTCTTCAATGACTTCTGTAAAATCATCGATAATGTCTTCTTGATCTTCTTGTATTTGAGAAATAGGTTGCTCGTTATCTTCTTCTTCAGAAAGAGATGCGACTTCTTCAAAATCTAATGCAGAAGCATCGTCTAGTTCAAGGTTATTGAGCGAATCATCTTCCTCGGCACTCTCTTCTTTTTCAACATCATCAAAAAAGAACTGACCAGCTTCATCATCTTCTTTATCTAAGGCAAGTGAATCCAATGATAAGTCAGAAATTTCTTTCTCCTCTTCCTCATCTTCACTTTCATCTAAAAGCTGTTTCACTTCATCAATATCATCTTTGTCAAGAACCGATGGATTCGAAGACTCTTCAACCTCTTCTTCCTCATCAGTCTCAAGAGATGCTACGGAAGAAGTATCATTTTCTTCTTCAAAATCAAAGTCTTCAAATGAAGTTATAGAATCTTTTTCTAAAGGTTCCACATCGTCTAAATCTAATGAAAATTGATCGTCTAGTTTTAGCTCTTTTTCCTCATTGTTATCATCAATGTCCTCTAAAGAGAGACCTTGTTCGAGGCTCAAATCGTCATCCGTTTCTAAATCATCAAAAGTCAGTTTTTCACTTTTTTCATTGAAATCATCTTCATCTTCTAAAAGATTGATCGGCAGTACGTCATCTTCATCTTCAATTTCCAAAGTATCAATCTTATCAATATCAAAGGCACTAGCATCGTCAGTATCATCAGACTCCTGCAATACTTTGGATGCCTCCTCTGTTGCTTCAGCTTTGTGACTCATGACAACGTTTTTGATTTTATCAAGAAGAATTAAAAAATCTGTTGGTAAAAATGGCTTTTCAAGAGACACATTCACAGAATCAGGTTTTTTGGCACCACGTTGACAAATATAAACAATATAGTCACATCCAGTATGCTCGCTAAGACCAGCTAATGCAGTCTCATCATAGAGTTCATTGTCCACTAAAATAACATCATAAGTAGCTAGTGGAACCAAGCCATAATCTTCAAACTCATCTAACTCATACCCTGCTTTTTCGGCACTAAGTTTGATCAATCTTGAAACAGCGGGATTATTATTGAGTAGTAACAGGCGCATGCTCACTCCTGAATGAGAATTATTAGCTCTCATTGTAGTATAAAAAAATTTATGATTGCTTTAACGCACGAAAAGAATGGTTAAATGATTGAGTGCTTCAATGAACTCTTTCTTAAAGAGCAGCATAATTGAGCTCAATGTTGCAATAATAACAACTAAAGAAACTGCAATTTTAATAGGATAGCCTATGACCAAAAGGTTAAATTGAGGCATGGTTTTCATAAGCATGCCAAACACAGCATCTAAGAGGAGTGAAAAAGCAACAACAGGAAAGGAAAGAATAAAACCATACACAAACATCCCTGTCATAGCTTTGAGCAGATAGGTCAGCATATTGGTCTGGGGATAGAAACTACCAAGAGGCAAAAGATTGAGTGAATCGGCAATAAAAAGCAGCATTTGATGATGCCCATTAAAGGCTAACACAACCATTAATCCTATAAGGGAAAGAAGCTGTGACAATACGGGAATAGAAGTACTGGTTTGTGGGTCAATAACACTTGCCATTGTAAAGCCCATAACAAAGGAAATTTGCATTCCAGCCATTTGCAAAATAGAAATAGTAATGGTTAAAAAGAGCCCCGCTACAAAACCAATGAGTAATTCTCCAACAATAGCCAATGATAAATTAAGCAATGTAGGTGTTACATGTAAAGCGGGTAAGAGCGGAAATAAGAAAATGACCATGAAAAGAGTAATAGCCGATTTGATAGTGAGTGGAATACTCGCATGAGAGAAAAAAGGGAAAAATGCAAAAAGACCACTGATCCTTGCAAACAAAAGGAAAAAAAGAACCACTTGATGTTCACCAAAAAGCTGTACCAGTGATTCCATTTTATTCCTCTTTTAATCCATCCACATGAAGATGTCTCGTATAAGTACATTGTTTGGCTAATTGGTGATTATGAGTTACCAATAGTAATGCTGCATTTTCTTTTTCAATATATTCGAACAAAACATTCATCACTTCTTGAGCTGTTTTGTCATCGAGATTACCTGTTGGCTCATCCGCAAAAATTATTTTTGGCTTTTTCGCTAAGACGCGTGCTATTGAAACACGTTGCTGCTGACCGCCGGAGAGATCACCCACGCGGTAGTTCATAAAATCAGCTATGCCTAGACGCTCTAAAATGCCATTATCAATTTTTTTGTCACTGATAAATGAAGCAAGTTCAATATTTTCATTGGCAAAAAAGCCTTTAAATAAATAATGTGATTGAAAAATAATACCCACATCATAGCGTCTGAGTTTTAACCTTGCATCATCATTATCATTGTAAATATTATGATCACACAAAATCACTTCACCATAATTAGGTTGAAGTAACGTAGAGCAGATATGTAAAAGCGTTGATTTCCCACTACCACTTACGCCTAAAATTGCCATTGATTCTTTGGGGGCAAGACTAAAATTAACATTTTCAAAAAGAGGGTAATCAAAAGCATGGGAGATATTTTGTGCATGGAGTAAAGACATCAGTGTCCTTCAAAAGAAGGGGTGAAGAGTCTCCTCTTCACCACAAAAAATTTTATATTTATTTGAGTTGCTCTGCAACTTCGCTAGCGAAGTCACATGCTTTTTTCTCTAAGCCTTCACCAAGTTCGAAACGAACATAGCCAACAAGCTCAATTTTACCACCAAGCTCTTTCGCTTTTTCTTCAACAACTTGTGCAATGGTTTTTTTATCATCCATAACATAGAATTGACTTAAAAGTGTGTACTGTTGATCAAGCTGAGTGTTATCAGCGATAAAACGCTCAAGTTGTCCAGGAATGATTTTATCCCAGATTTGCTCAGGTTTACCTTGTGCTTTAAGTTCCGCTTGCATCTCAGCTTTAGCATTCTCTAAAACAGTATCCGTCAATTGTACGCGTGAAACAAAAAGAGGCATACGTTTAAGAGGTTTTTTAAGACGACTTAATTCTTCGTTCTCTTTTTCAATATCAGCTTTAATACCAATAGTCTCTTTTTCGACAAACTCAGGATCAAGTTCTGTATAGCTTAAGAAACTTGGTTTCATCGCTGCTGCATGCATACAAAGGTTACGGATGAATTCACCAGCACCTGCTGCTGTTTTTTCACTGTCACAATTTGCAGCGATAAGAACACCGACACGACCATTTGAGTGAACATAACCATTGACAACACCATTAGCACCCGCTTTAAGTGTCGCAAAACGTCTAACAACTAAGTTCTCACCAATAGTAGCAACTTTAGTTGCAAAGTACTCTTCAAATACAGTGCCATTAATAGTTGTTTTCATCAACTCTTCTGTACTTTGTACATTGGTTGCTTGAATATGTGCCGTTGTATCTTTCGTTAAGTTAATAAACCCTTCATTTTTTGCAACGAAGTCAGTTTCAGCATTAATTTCACTTACAGTTGCCATTTTGAGGCTTGCATCAACGTGAACATTGACCAACCCTTCACTTGCTAATCTGTCAGCTTTTTTAGCCGCTTTGCCAAGACCTTTTTCTCTTAAAAGATCTTTTGCTGCTTCAAAATCACCATCGGTATCGACTAGTGCTTTTTTGCAGTCCATCATACCAGCCCCAGTGGACTCACGTAGTTCTTTTACTAAAGCAGCAGTGATCTCAGCCATTATTCGCCTTCCTCTACTGCAAATTCTTCTTCGCTGACCACTTCATTGATCAACTCTTTTTTCTCATCTTCGCTAATTTCCGCTGCTTCGTCAGCTGCTGGAGCATCTTTTGAACGGATTTCATAACCCTCAGTCATCGCTTCACACATCTCTTTACAGAAAAGTTGAATTGAACGAATCGCATCATCGTTTCCTGGGATTGGAAGATCAACAACATCTGGATCACAGTTTGTATCAAGTGGAGCTACAACAGTGATTCCAAGTCTTCTTGCTTCTTGAACCGCAATTTTCTCTTTTACAGTATCAATAACAAAGATCATATCTGGTAAGTTTTTCATGTTTCTGATACCGCCAAGGTAATCAAGAAGTTTCTCTTTTTTTCTTCTAAGCATTAACGCTTCTTTTTTAGTAAGAAGGTCAATTTGTCCATCTTCTTCCATTTTCTCGATAATGTCAAGTTTACGGATTGATTGTCTGATTGTTTGGTAGTTTGTAAGCATTCCGCCTAACCATCTGTGGTTAACGTATGGCATACCGCATTTTTCTGCGTACTCTTTGATCGCTTGGCTTGCTTGTTTTTTTGTACCAACAAAAAGCATTGTTTTGCCCTCTGCTGCTGCATCTTTAACAACATTGTATGTATATCTGAAATAACGTAGAGTTTTTTGTAAATCTACGATATAGATATTTTTTCTCTCGCCGAAGATGAATTTTTTCATCTTTGGATTCCAACGTCTTGTTTGGTGTCCGAAGTGTACACCACACTCTAATAGGTCTTTCATGGTTACCATGAAGCTCTCCTTATGTTTTTTTTGGTTTAGCCTCCACACCCATCAACAGCGATTAACTGCAACCGTAAAGGATTGGTGTGTGTGAGATTTGGACGGTGATTATAGTTAAAATAAGATTAAATTTTGCTTGTTTTGATCTCAAAATACATTCTATTTAAATACTTTAATTTACTTTAAATCAAAAAAATCCTATAATTGCGCAAATTTAAAAAGAACGAGGTGATATTTTGCGTTTTATTTTAGCCTGTTTATTAAGCTTTTCGTTACTTTCTGCTTCAGAGTATCTTGGTGCAAATTCGCAGAGCAACGAAGATTTCGAGGCTGAATTTAACACACAAAACAACAACGATCTTTTTGATCCACTCAGTGGATATAACGAATTTATGACCAGTTTTAATGATAAATTTTACGAGTATATCCTTCGTCCAACAGCACAAGGTTACGCCTATGTGGTGCCTCAAATGGGACGTCATGGAATTTCAAACTTTTTTGAAAATCTTTTCTTTCCTATCCGTTTTGTTAACAACCTTTTACAGTTCAAATTTACCAATACTTTAGAAGAAACAGAACGTTTTATACTAAACTCAACAATGGGTATTTTAGGCTTCCGCGATGTTGCAGGCGAAGAACTTGGCATTAAAGCACACGATGAAGATTTAGGACAAACACTTGGATATTACGGCGTTGGCAATGGCTTCCATGTTGTCTTGCCATTTTTTGGACCATCCAATGTACGTGATATTGCAGGACTTGTGGGCGACGCATGGCTTAATCCTCTTAATTACATTGAAGCTCGTGACGCAAATTTACTTGATAGTACAGAAGAAGCAGTTGCTGCCACAGCATTCTATACAATCAATAGAACTTCTTTACATGTAAAAGAGTATGACAACTTTAAAAAAGATGCTATTGAACTTTACCCTTTCTTGCGCAATTTCTACGAATCAAGAAGAAATAAACTTATAAGCGAATAAATAACTATGAAACGAATCTTTGCCTTATTAATGCTATCACTTTTATGCTCGTACCCTGCTATGGCACTTGAAGAGCGTGACATTTCTTCTTTTATGCAAACAAATATTGATCTTGCAACCACTATTTTACGTGATAAAAAACTCCCAAAAGCAGAAAAATCCGAAAAGATTTTTGTCATTTTTGATTCAATTTTTGACTATAATTTAATGGCTCAACTTGCTATTGGTGGCAAGCAGTGGTCATCACTTTCGTCGGCAAAACAAACAGAATTCGCTAAACTTTTTGAGCAAAAACTTAAAACATCTTATATGGAGAAGCTAGATCTTTATACGGATGAGAAACTTGTCATTAAAAATCTAGAGAAAATTAAAGATACTCGTATTCATTTAACAACACATTTGATGAAAAATAGTGAAGTCTATGAGATCATTTATAAATTTTACAAAGATAAAAATGGTAGCTGGATGATTTATGATGTTGATATTTTAGGCGTGAGTATCATTCAAGCGTACCGTACGCAGTTCGCTGATATTTTGGCTAAAGAGCCCTTTGAGAAGTTACTTGAAAAGCTCAAGCAACCCGATGAGCCAGCACCAAAGAAACAGTAACATTTAAGAATATCACTGCTTCTTTATTTGGTTTTTTATGCGTTAATTTTATCTTTGATAATTTTTGCTTTTTGTGCAATCGTTGTAATTTTCTCAGTTGCACTTAGATTTTCATTGAGCAAGACCTCTACAAAAGCACTTCCTACAATAACGCCATCAACACCACGAGCACGCTCTTTTGCTGTCTTTTCATTCACACCAAAGCCCACAAATAAAGGTGTATTACTCTGTTCTTTAATCATTTGAATGGTCTTGGTAAGATCTTCACTTGCATGAGCACCCGTAATGCCAGCATACGCTACAAGATAAATAAATCCTTTAGCATCCTTGACAACCGTTGCTATGCGCTCTTTACTATCCGTTGGTGCAACAAAACTGATAAGTGAAAGGTTATATTGATCCATTAAAGGCACATACGGCATTGCTTCTTCATGCGGAAGATCTGGAATAATAAACCCTTTGACACCAAATTCGACTGCTTTTTGTGCAAAAGTTTCCACGCCTTTATGGTAGAAAGGATTGAAATAGCCCATCCAATACGTCTCAATTTTAGGGGCGACGATGGAAGATATTTCAAAAAGTGTCTCCATTTTAAAACCGTTTTGTAACGCGTGCAAGTTAGCAACTTCGATAATAGGACCATCCGCAACAGGATCGGAAAAAGGAATGCCCAACTCCAACTTATCGACACCCGCATCTTTTAAAGCTGATACTAAATCTAATGAAAAATTTTTATCGGGAAATCCCGCTGTTATATAGGCAACTAATTGCTTCACTCTTTCTCCAACGTATGAGGTACTTTAATAATTAAAGGATTTAAAACCGTAAAGAAAGCGGCATCATTTTCCACATCTTTTCGGTACTTTTCAAACTGATCACTGACAAGAAGTAACCAATCAATGAATTCTTCGCTTGCAGGACCTTGCAATGTACGTGCTTCTTCTACAATATCTTCACACAACACCGCTAGTTTAATAATTGGATCTAGTTTTAAAAATCCTGCGGCTGATTTCATATTGTGAAAAATGCGAAAAAGATCTCCAATATTGTCAGAATAGCGCTCTTTCTTACTAAGCCCAATAATCAGAGGCTCCATGTTTTCACACATAATGGCATAGTGAGAGATAAAATCTCCTACAATTTCGATGTCAAAATCAACTTCCAATTGTGCCAAAAGACCCATGTTTTTACCCTCCGAAGTTGCTCATTGTATCATGTTTTTTATAAAATTTTCTTGTCATAAAATAGGGTATAATTCCTCCATGAAAACAATTACATCCATTAAACAACAAAAAGGGCAAACACCCCTTACCGTCATTACCGCCTATGATGCACTTTTTGCTTCATTGTTTGATCAAAGAGTTGACATCATTCTCGTTGGCGATAGCCTCAACATGAGTTTCAACGCCAAGCCAGACACGCTCTCAGCCAGTATGGAAGTCATGCTCTACCACACAAAAGCTGTATGTGCTGGTGCTAAAGAGACTTTCATAGTGTGTGATATGCCTTTTGGAACTTATACTGATGAGAAGATGGCACTGCATAATGCTTCCTTAGTTTACAGCCAAACCAATGCGCATGCAGTTAAAATCGAAGGTGGTGTGAGTCGTGCTCACATTATCAAAGCATTGACACAAAATTCTATCGCGGTCATGGGACACATCGGTCTTATGCCCCAGTATGTGCGCTCAGAAGGTGGGTACAAAGTACGTGGACGCAGTGAAGAAGATATACTCGCATTGATCGAAGATGCCAAAGCCGTCGAAGAAGCGGGAGCGTTTAGCTTAGTGATCGAAGGCGTTGTTGAAGAAGCGGCACGTCGTATTTCTGAAGCGATCTCTATTCCAACGATTGGTATAGGTGCTGGAAAATACACTGACGGTCAAGTTTTGGTTTGGAGCGATATGTTAGGCTTTTTCCAAGCATTTCAACCTAAATTTGTCAAACGCTATTTAGAAGGTGCTACACTGATTCAAGATGCCGTTGATGCTTATGTTAAAGAAGTTAAAGAGCGCAGCTTTCCAGAAGCTCCGTACACCTACACAAAGTGAGTGAGATGGAACGCATCGTCGAAATCGAAAAAATCTCCTTTGAAAATGAGTATGAAAAAAGCTTACGTCCGACTTCATTTGAGAACTACATTGGACAAGAGAAGATCAAAAAGAACTTGCAAGTTTTTATTCAAGCGGCGCAAAAACGCTCTGAGTGTTTAGATCACATTCTCTTTTTTGGACCTCCTGGTCTTGGTAAGACAACATTGGCGCATATCATCTCCAACGAAATGCGTACCAATATGAAAATAACCGCCGCTCCGATGATCGAAAAAAGTGGCGATTTAGCCGCGATTTTAACGAATCTTCAAGAGGGAGACATCCTTTTTATTGATGAAATTCACCGTCTTTCACCTGCGATTGAAGAGATTCTCTACCCCGCTATGGAAGATTTTCGTCTTGACATTATCATCGGCTCTGGCCCTGCGGCACAAACGATCAAAATCGACTTACCTCGTTTTACACTCATTGGCGCTACGACACGTGCGGGTATGATTAGCTCGCCATTGCGTGATCGATTTGGTATGCACTTTCGCCTACAGTTTTACACCAAAGATGAACTCTCACTTATCATCACCAAAGCATCGCATAAACTGGAGAAAATCTGTCTTCAAGATGCGGCAAGCGAAATGGCAAGACGCTCACGTGGAACACCTAGAATTGCGCTTCGTCTTTTAAAACGTATTCGTGATTATGCCGATGTGGTGGATGAAGAGAGCATTAGCATTGAGCGAGCGCAGTATGGTTTGAATGAACTGGGTGTCAATGACCTTGGCTTTGATGAGCTTGACATCAAATACCTTGAACTTCTATTGCAAACCAAAGGCAGACCACTAGGTCTTAGCACCATTGCAGCTGCACTTAGTGAAGATGAGGGAACCATCGAAGATGTGATTGAGCCTTATTTGCTTGCCAACAGTTACATTGAGCGAACAGCGCGTGGAAGAGTTGCGACCGCCAAAACGTATGAGCTTTTCCGCCTCACACCCCCAGCGTTACAAAGCGCACTTTTTGAGGATAATGTATGAATGAACATCGCTTCTTTTTAACCGCTATTTTTTTAGCCGTTTTATTTTCTATTGTTAAGCTTTATCAGCCTTTTTTGATGATTATTACCATAGCTTCACTCTTAGCCATGGCAACCTATACGATCAATCTTCAATTGTATAAATTGACAAAAAGTAAACATTTATCTGCGCTTTTGTCAACAGTTTTTCTATCAGTCCTCCTGTTTGGACCTATTGTTTATACGATAACATCCATTGGTGGAATCGTCAATAATTTTGATTTTTCCATGATTGAAAAAGTGCAAACATATCTGCGAACACTTGATTATCACCTTCCTGCGCCACTGGCTTTTATGCAGTCAACTTTGGATGATTTTATCAGCAATCTAAACATTGCTCAAATTTCTAGCACCGCCCTCTCTTATCTTGGCTCCATTGGTAAGAACAGTGCTGGATTTTTAAAAGATATGCTTCTCATCGTTGTCTTTTTCTTCTTTGCACTTCTGAATGGTAAAGACCTTATTGACTATTTCAAGAGCGTTATGCCTATTGATGCGAAAGAGGTCAATTTTGTCTTTTCTGAAGTCACCAATGTGATGAGTGTCGTTTTTTACTCTATTTTATTTAGTGCAATCTTTCAAGGAGCACTCTTTGCGATTATTGGTATGTATTTTGGTTATGATGGATTATTATTAGGAATTTTTTATGGCTTTGCCTCGCTCATTCCTATCGTTGGTGGAGCACTTATGTGGATACCACTGTGTGCCATCGAAGTCGCACATGGCAATACCACAACAGCCATTATCATTGCAACCTATTCGATTGTCGTCATCTCCATTATTGCCGATACTTTTATCAAGCCACTTATCATCAAATACATCAATGACAAGATGGTCAAAACACCAACAGCTGTGAATGAACTCTTGATTTTCTTCGCTATTTTTGCGGGACTTACAACGTTTGGTTTTTGGGGAATGATACTTGGCCCTGCAATTACCACGCTCTTTATTTCTCTTTTAAAACTCTACAAACTGCTCAAAGAAAAACATTACATGTAAGAAAAGCGAAGTCCTTAAATGACTTCGCTTTGTAAGGCTTGTATCTGCTCTATGATTTTATGATGTCTTGCTTTTCGCTCTTCCAAAAAGGCTACCTTCTCTTCTTTAATAGCGGTAAATTGGCTAATCAAACGGTCATAATCTTTATTGAGAAACGTGTTTCGTGTGTTCATCATGTTTTCTAGCTCGTAGAGATGAAACGACGTTCTAAGACGCTCTTTGATCTCATCGAGTTTGGGAACATAAAGAGAAAACTTTGTTGGGTTTTCTTCATAGAGTTTGGCTGATTTTTCGATCTTGTTTTCCAAAAAGGCGACACATACTTCGGTGGCATTTTGGTAGTTGAAACTCACCGCACTGGAAAGATGGTTGAACTCAGAGCTGATCTTCGCGTACGAGTCTGCAATTTCATCGTTAAAGGGCTTTAAAATACTCTCATACGCCTTAGAGGCAAAACGGCGCATATTAGCAAATTCAATGTCAGAGTGAAGCTCTTCGCTTTTGCGAATTACCTCGTAGGGTGCTTGCCATTTTAAAATACCCTGCTCTAATGAACGGTAGACCAAACGGTTTTTATCATTGACTTCATTTTGAATGGAGAGAAGATTTCGTACGTATTGCTTAAACATTTTACCGATGAGATTCTCTTCATAAAAAAGACTTTTATAGATGAGATCAGAGTTAATTTTAGGCGCTTGGTACTCAAAAGGCAGATACGTTTGGTGCTTGCTAAAAAGCCCTGCTTTTTGCGCTTCGTAACGCGTCTGTTTTTCGGTTGTGATTTGATTGTAAATGGCATCGGCAATGGTTTCAATAATTTGCTCAATGCGCATAAAAGCGCTTTTAAGGTCGTGTGAGAATTTGCCTTTTAGCTCAGAAAAAAGGTTTTTTGCTTCGGCTTCAAAGCGTACAATTTCTTCCAAAAGTTCATCGTAAATGGCTAAGAAAAGCTGATGCTGCGTGATCAGTTTGGAAGAAATATCTTTAATCTCTTTGGTAATAGCAAACTCTTTGGATTGCGTTGATTTAGGCTGAATTTCGTTACGAATGAAATCTAAAACTTTGTCGATGTTTGACTCTTCCAAAAGTTTGAGATTGGCACCTAAGTCACTTTGCAAAATAGAATCCAGTGTGCTTTGGTATGCTTTAAAATCATGCTCAACACTAGCAAAATCGAGCTTCTCGCCACCGCTTTGAAGCTTTACATGTAAATCGTGCATAAACTCTTCAAGCTTCTCTTCCATCATCACTTTTTTGTCGTGACTGCGTGATTCTAAGGCTTGACGGGCTGAGATAGGAATGACATCACTAAAAAACTCTTTAAACGCTGTTTTGACATAGTTGGTTGTCTCTTCAACTTGAGTAGGTGTAAATTTATCTTTTTGATTTAAGACGCAAAGCGATTTGTTTTGGTACTTACCAAGGTACTCTTCCAAAACTTGAAGCTCACTCATTTTCCCTGCGTTGTCGATGAGTGTCAACCAGATAATACCATCGACCTCTTTAAGCACTTTTTCGGTGGTTTGCGTGTCGGTTGCGGCTTGTGAGTTAAGACCAGGCGTGTCGACAAAAACAACATCTTTAAGAATGTTCAGCGGTGCATAAAGCACAAGGTAGGCAATGTCTTCAACATGTTCTCGCTGATCTGTAAAATGGGCAATCGTGTTGATGTCATGGTACTCATCTCTACCATCTTTGTAACGCACACGAATTTTAAACTCTTCGCCATAGCGAATGTAATTAACTTTTGAAGTTACGGGTGTGATGCCCGTTGGTAAAATACTTTTGGCTAAAAGAGCGTTGAGAAATGTTGACTTTCCACTTGAGAACTGCCCTGTAATCGCTACTTTCATCGGCTCTTCTGAACGCATTTGAAGACGATCCAGTGCTTTTTTGAGTTGGATAGAGGGGAGTTGGTGTTCGGAGAGAAGCACATACTGTACTTTTTTAAGTGCTCCTAAAAGCGTTGCGTCAAACTGGGGTACCACTTTTAAAAAATGCTCTTTATACGAAGCGACAAAACTCTCTAGTAGACTCATTTTGGCTCCTTTGTTGCACTTAAATCATTCAAGACGATACTCATCACACGCTCTTTTTCTTTAATCTCTGCTATGCGCGCTTCACGGTTAAGTGTTGCATCTTTCATCTGGCGCATTGCACGCTCAATCAACTCTTCTTCGGCACTAAAACGCTCTTCAATACTACGAGCAGGTGCTTCACAAAGGCTTACGAATGAGCTTAAAAGCTCTTGGTTGACTCTTTGAAGTTTATCGGTTAGCATCTCTTTGATGCCAGAGAATTCTGTACTAAAAAGTGTATCAAGCAGCGATGAGAGTGCATTTAGGTCATTTTTACCATACTTTTTGATCGCATCGTTCACACCAGCAATGATCACTGTGCTGTTTTTAAAGATAAGCAGTGAGCCCAAATGCTCTTCACAAAAAGCTCTGGCATCAAAACCAGATGATTTCGCATCACTTTTAAACTCGCCATATTTTGCATCCATATAGTCAAGTGCGCTTTGCATCTTCTTTTGAAATTCGTAGCGATAGTCACGAATGAGATCCACCATCCCATCTTTGATTGCCGTTTCAATAATAGAGCCGATACGCTCCTCTTTGGGTGCTTTTTTATTTTTACTAAATTCATAGCTGACATCATCGGTAATGCGCCTTTTCACCACATTTTGAAGTGTATCGAGGCGATTGCTTGCAAATTTTTGAAGGGTACCAAAGTACTGTTGCATCTCGTCTTTATTTTGAGCGACACTGATTTTGATTTGCTCCAAAAAGCTTGCCATCACTTTTTTCTCTTCTTGATGTTTGGCATAAGCGTGTTCGATCTCTTCATGGGAGATATTTAAGTAGTGAAGCTCTTGCTCAAATGATGCCATAGATTCGCTCATGATCGATTCGATCTCTTTGCGATTGGCAGAGATAATAAGATTGGCTTTTTGACTGTTTGAGCCAAAGAGAACATCCTCAAGGTAGGCTTCCACAAGCGGCAAACCTGTGCGCTCCATGTCATAACCCAGAGCAAGTGCTTCCTCTCCTTGTCCTAATTTATGCATAAGAGCAAGCTTGCCAGCAATCGGGATAAAGACAATCTTAGCGATCACTTCATCCAGTTTTGCCTCTTTGTTTTGCTCTTTCAGCCGTGCTTCAATGCTACGCTTCGTGTAAGCAATAACCTCTGCAAGCTCTTTTTCTTTTATGGCATCAATGCGTGTAATGACAATGAGTAAACGTGCCACGTTGCGGTATAACAGCGCATCAATGATGAAGTCTACATCTTTTTGTGTCGCAGCTTGTGCTGCGTTCATAAGATGAATCATCAAATCGCATTCACTTAAATACTCTAATGTAATCTCTTCACGCTGGATAACAGGATCATCCAGACCTGGGGTATCGACGATTTGGACACCGTCTTGAACAAATTTAAGATCGGTGTAGAGTTCGACGCTTTTGACCAAATTGCATTTTTTATCAGAGTGCTTTGCCGAAGTATAGAGGGCTAAGTCTTTAACATCAATGGATTCGCTTTCACCTTTTGGCGTTATCAAAGTGTTAAATTTTTCACCAAAGTGCGCTCTGCTCTCTTTAACAAATGACTCTAAACTTTTAAGGCTTTTTGCACCCTCTTCGATCTTGCTCCACTCTTTGGCATTCCAAAAGTTCACTACAGCGTAAGGCTCTTTAGCGTATTTAATGAGTGTTAGGTTAGCTGTTTCTGGCACAACGGAAGTGCCTAAAACTTCTTGTCCTAAAAGTGCGTTAAGCATGGTTGATTTACCCGCATTCATAACACCGGTGATACCAATAGAAAAACGTTGATTTTCAAGGCGTTCAGGGATGACATGTAAACGCTCTTTGAGCCGTGGAAGTTCAACTGCCTGTTTGAGATTTTCAATGGCGGTAAAAAGAAGGTTGAGGGCTGTTTTATAGTAGTTTTCTTGGGTTGTTGCACTCTTTACATGTAAAGATGCCACTTCGATTTTTTTCTCTTCAATAAGACTTAAAATACTCCCTAAAGAGCGCACCGCGTCATAGGAAATAATCCCCTCTTTTTTTAAAAGCTCTAAGCGTTTAAGAATGGCATGGTTGATCTGCAAATTGCCAAGGAAAAGCAGATAGCCAAGCAGTTGGCTTTGAGCGTATTGTAGGGTTTCTTTGCTAAAGGTTGATTGTTGAAAAAGTGTTTGTAAAACAGTTTTAGGTTCTTCAAGGGCTGCCATATTGGCAAAATTCTGAGGGCTTGCGATAAGCACGATGGCACTACCATCACAAAAGTTATCAAAAGCGGTTGATACGTGTTGATCGAGGATAGTTTTATGTTTTTCGTCGAAAACAGCTTGCTGGTTTAACCTCTCACCCCAAATGAGTAAGAAAAAATCATTGATGACATGCATGAGATACTATCTTTAAAGTTTTTTTGATTATATCAAGATTTCTTATAATAGAAACAAAATTGCGAGACTAAATGTCAAGATTAAGGCGAGAAGTAAGGCAAGTACCTTACTCCTCTAAAAGCGAAGATTACGAGCGAAGTGCTACGAGTTTTCTTCTCATATAAGCGATTTTTGATTGAAGTGGTAAGTGTTTTGGACAGTTGTCTTCGCACGCAACGAGACTCATACATCCAAAAATTCCATCATCATCACCGACAAGCTCATAGAAGTCTTCATCGGTTCTGTTATCGTGTGGATCCATTGCAAAACGTGCAACACGGTTCAAACCAACAGCACCAATAAAGTTTGGTCTCATCAATTTTGTACCACATGCTGCAACACAAATACCACACTCGATACAACGATCAAGCTCAAATGTCTCATCAGCGAGTTTTGGCTCCATAGGTGCTTCAAGTTTAGAAATGTCAACAGTGTGATTTGTGTGAATCCAACTCTCAACACGTTTACTCATACCATTCATCCAGTTACCCGTATCAACAGAAAGATCTTTGATCAGTTTGAATGCTGGCATAGGCATTAATTGAATAACGCCGCTTGGGAAATTTTTTGTCAATGTTCTACAAGCAAGGGCTGGCTTACCATTAACCATCATACCGCAACTTCCACAGATACCTGCGCGGCATACAAAGTCAAAAGAAAGGTCAGCGTCCATTGTCTCGCGAATTTTTGTAAGCGCGATAAACAGTGTCATACCATCAGTTTCTTCAAGCTTGTACTCTGCAAAGTGCGCTTTTGAAAGCTTTGATTGTGGGTTATATTTCATAGCCCTTATGGTAATAGTTCTACTCATTTTGCATCTCCAAATCTCTCATTTTTAGCTTTATAATAGGGTTGAAGCTCAAATGGCATAAGCGCATCTTGGATCGCATGTCTGTCTTTGCCTGCCGCTTCCATTTCTTCACGAAGTTTATCAACTTCTTCTTGACGTTTAAGGCTTAATTCGTTTTCGATAATCATACCTTTTGCACCGTAACCACGGAACGCAGGTGGGATTTCCATTTTCATAATATCTAAATCTTCATAGCTAACCGTTGGAAGTGTAGCGCCCTCTTTCCATGAAGTAAGAGTACGTTTCAACCAGTTGGCATCATCACGTTTCAAGAAGTCTTCACGGTAATGTGCACCACGGCTTTCTGTTCGATCACGTGCGCCAAGGGCAACACAAAGAGCGAGTTTAAGCATCATTGGAACACGGTACGCTTCTTCAAGTTCTGGGTTAGCAGATGCTGTTTTAGATTTAACATTCACATCGTGAGATTTTTTGAGAAGTTCTTCAAGTTCATTAACCGCTTCAGCAAGACCTTTGCCATCACGGAAAATCGCAACTTTTTCCCACATAATATCTCTCATTCTGTTTTTGATTTCAAAAATGTTGTATTTACCTTTGTTGGTTAACAAGTGATTGATGAAATCAGATTGTTTTTTCAATGCTTTTTCAATTGTTGCTGTATTGACATTGACTTCGTTTGATAAACAATAGTCAGCAAAATAATCACCAACGATCATACCTGCAACAACAGTCTCACTTACAGAGTTACCACCAAGGCGGTTAAATCCGTGCATATCCCAACAAGCAGCTTCACCCGCAGAGAAGAGACCTGAAAGTGTTGGAGACTCACCGGTTGGTTTTGTTCTAATACCACCCATTGAGTAGTGTTGCATTGGAAGAACGGGTGCCCAACCTTTTGGACCTTCATCCGCAGGATCGATACCGTTAAAGATTTGACAAATTTCTTGTACATCTCTTAGGTTTCTCTCAATGTGTGCACGACCAAGGATAGAGATATCTAACCACAAGTGCTCGCCATAAGGAGATTTAACACCTTTACCTTTACGGATGTGTTCCATCATACGACGACTTACAACGTCACGACTTGCAAGTTCTTTTTTCTCTGGCTCGTAGTCTGGCATAAATCTATGACCATCAACGTCACGTAATAGACCACCATCACCACGACAGCCCTCAGTTAAAAGAATACCTGATGGAACGATTGGGGTTGGGTGGAATTGTACTGCTTCCATGTTACCAAGTGTCGCAACACCCGTTTCAAGAGCAATAGCAGCACCAATACCATCACAAATAACCGCATTGGTTGTTTGTTTGTAAAGTCTACCGTAACCTCCCGTTGCGATCAAAGTACCTTTAGCAACATAAGCCCAAAGCTCACCCGTTACAAGGTCTCTTACAATCGCACCGTAACAACGGTTGTTTTCATGAATAAGCGCAATCGCTTCTTTTCTATCTTCAATATTTACATTATGTTTCAACGCTTCGTTAGCAACACCAAAAAGCATGGTATGACCTGTAGCATCCGCTGTATAACAGGTTCTCCATTTTTTAGTACCACCAAAGTCACGAGAGTGGATATAACCATGAACTTCATCGTCTTCAACGATTGTTGTTCTCTCTGCATTGATGATAGCTTCTCTGCTACCTTTAGCAATTCTAGTCCAAGGCACGCCCCAACCAGCTAACTCACGGATAGCTTTAGGTGCAACGGTAACGAACATACGTGCAACTTCTTGGTCACAACCCCAGTCACTACCTTTTACAGTATCTGCAAAGTGAACATCTTCGTTGTCACCTCTACTCATTTTTGAGTTACCAAGACTTGCTTGCATACCACCTTGTGCCGCAGCAGAGTGTGATCTCTTTACTGGACAAAGACTTAAAACTGTTGTGCTAAGACCTTTAGATTGCGTTGCAATCGCCGCTCTAAGACCTGCTAAACCACCACCGATTACCAGTGCATCACAATATTTTACGTTCATTTTTACGCCCTAACCTTCACATCATATCTTGCTTCTACTTGTGCCGTTGGTTTATATACTTCACCAACATTATTTCTGTGCTCGTAACCGATTTTGACATAAGCAGCCAACGTTAAAAGACCAAGTGCTAAGAAGAATACAGTAACAGCCCATTTAACTTTTTTAAGATTTTTACGAGAATCTTTTGCGTGTTCACCTTCAAACCATCCCCATTTTACACAAAGACGATAAAGGCCGATACCACCGTGGAACTCAACAGCAAGAAGAAGAAGAAGATAAAATGGCCACATAAATTCGCTGTACATTCTATCTGCTGAACCATAAGGTCCAATTTTATCTGCTTGAACCGCCATAGTAAAGAGGTGTGCAGAACCAAGGAAAAACATTGCAAAACCGGTGAACGCTTGTGTAAACCACATTGTCGTATCATCATGTTTCATCATGCCCATGTGTGTTTTGTATGCTTGATATTGTCTGAATGTAATAGGCAATTTTCTCATACCGAGCATTGCGTGTACAATAAAGACTGCAAATACAAACAATACAATCGCAGAAACGATTACAGGCTGTGGTTCGCTAAGGAACATACTGCCTTCAAACATTTTTGTTATGGTGTACATAAAGTCTTTGCTGATCAAAATAGTTGATACAAAGAACATGTGTCCCCACATAAACAAACCTAAGAATAGCCCTGTTGCACTTTGAACATAGTCAAGTTTCGCAGGAACTCTACTCTTTTTTCCCTCAACGCTCGTACCTAAAAACCCTTCAAGTAGGTCACTCACATCTCATCCTTTTTGTGAAGTTTGATAAACGCTCATAAATGTGCAGAACAACACACTTATGAATGTCAATCTTTTACAAACACCCTTTTTAAGGATATTACAACAAGTTTTAACAAACGATAATTATGTTATTTTGTACATACTAGTTGGAATTATAATATACAAAAGGGGATTTAAAAGGGATTTTTTTATCCCTTTTTTCCTCGTTTGATTATTAGGCCATATAATAATAAAGAAGCGATTGCCATGAGAATTGAGAGGGCTTGCCCCTTGCTCATCCAGTCACCATACACAAAGCCGATTTGGAAATCTGGTTCTCTCCAAAACTCTGCAATAAATCGTCCTAAAGAGTAGAGAAAACCGTAAAGAGCAATGAGCTCACCATCGTATTTTTTAAACTTTCGGTAAAAATAGAGCACCACAAAAACCATCAAACCTTCTAAAAGTGCTTCATAAAGTTGGGAAGGGTGACGAAGGACACCATCAACATAAATACCCCATGCCACATCAGTTGGGCGACCAAAGAGTTCTTGGTTAAGAAAGTTACCAATACGTCCAAAAATGTAACCCACAGGTACACTGATAGCGACCACATCCAGTAGTCTCCAGACATTGATCTTATGTTTGAGGTAAAAAAGCCAAGTACCTATAAAAAAGCCAACAATGGCACCATGGTAGCTCATACCTCTAATACCTACAAACGTACCATCCATAAAGGGGTTGAACATCTGCCACGGGTTGGAGAGATAATAATCCACATGCGGATCGTAAAAGAGGATGTATCCCGTGCGAGCACCTAAAACAATGCCGATTTCAATCCAAATAAAATAACTCTCTAAAACTTGATTTGTAAAACCTAGGTTGTCTTTTTTGACAAACCATTTGGCAGCGTATAATGCACCTAAAAGTGCCATAATATACATAAGCCCATACCAATGCACGGCAATAGGTCCTAGCTTAAAAGCAACGGGGTCAAACTGACTGTAAATATTATTCCAAAAAAGCATCAAAATCCTTACATGTAAAACATGTAGACGATAGTAGCAAATTTGGCTTTAGAAGAGAATGAAGAAAATGTAAGGAGCATTAAAAGTGCTCCTTACATGTAAGTTTATTTGACGGCGATTTTTTTAACTTCGGCTTTTTCAATTTTGAGTTTTGGAAGCACAACTTCAAGTACGCCATTTTCACTGCTTGCCTCAATGTTCTCGACATCAACATTTTCAGGCAGAGCAAAACTTCGCTGAAACTTACCGTAACTGCTCTCCACTTTGTAGTAGTCTTTTTCTTGGCGTTCCTCTTTGAAACTTCTCTCACCTGAGATAACGATTTGATTGTCTTTGACATCGATGCTGATGTCCTCTTTTTTAACACCAGGAAGATCAACTTCAACATGATAAGCAAACTCGCCTTCACGGGTGCTCACGGTAGGTTTGAACGCAGAGATGCCACTCTCGTCGCTTTCAGCAGGATAGTAGTTAAACAACCGACTCTCCAACTCTTTTAGCTCTTTATAGGGATTAAATCGTGTTACTAACATGTTAAACTCCTTAAAAATTTATGGAAGAAGTTTAGTACATGTAAAGATGTTTGTCTGCCACTTAGGTGGCATAAAATGGCTATTCTTCGGGAAGATGTTCGAGTAGGTTTTGAGAATCTTTGATGAAAATTTCTTTGCGCTTAACATCAATAAGCCCTTGCTTTTTTAACGATTGCAAATTGCGGTTGAGCACTTTTCGTACCGTCCCAATGAGGCTCGCGAGCTCCTCATGCGAAAGGTTATTGATAAGTTTGAGTGTCTGTTTGTCGCCTTGCTTTTCGATGTTTTTAGCGATCAATTTCACTAAACGCGTTGTGGTATCGTAGAGGGAAAGATCACTCGCCAAGGTTTCGACATCACGGAGCTGTTTGGCAACATAGGGTAGAAAAAGTTTGTTAAAGGAGGCCTTGGTCTCGATCCACTCACGAAAAAGCTCAATGGGAAATACAAGAAGTTTGACATCATCCAACGCCATCGCCACATTTTCATGCACTTTGGCATCTAAAAGCGTGATGATGTCGTACATATCGCCTTTGGATAAAAGATAGAGTATCTGCTCTTTGCCATTTTCAAAGTTAATCTGCGAGATTTTCACACGCCCTTCTAAAATGACAAAAAAGTGCTCCAAGCACTCTTCTGGGCGCATAAGGATTTCACCTTTTTTGACATGCACCACACGCCCAAAACGCTCAATGTCCTCTTTGAGTTCTTGCTGAATTACCTCAAGCGCGTACATACTAACCCTTCACTTCGCCATCAACATACATCCACGCTTTGCCAAATCGCTTAAAGCGTGAATGCTCCTCATGTAAACCCTCTTTGCCCTCTTGGACAAATGAAGCACGAAAAGAGACTTTGCCTACTTTGTCGTTCACGCCACCTTGCCACGTCTCTAAAACGTCGAGTTTCGTCCACGCTAAACCTTTACATGTAAAAGCAATTTCTTCTTTTAAATGCTTTGCGCGATGGTTAGGATGCGTGGTTTCAAACAGATACTCCACCAGTCCAAACACAAACGCAGCGTAGCGTGAACGCATCAGTGCCTCACATGTGGGCGCATTGTGTTTTTTATGGTACAGCTCACAACACGCTTCGTAGGTTTTACTGCTACCACAAGGACAGAGATTTTCTTCTTTCATAATTGCTCTTTTGGATGATAATATTCTTGATTGATAAGTGCTAACACAGAGATAAACTCCTCTTCAATAGCGTAAACAACTGTGTAACCTTTATAAACTAAGTCCCGTATATTTTGATCATCATGATAAATGGATTTTCGATGTTTGTATGGCATTTCGAGCAATGCTTTGCAACTTTGAAGAATACCCTTTTGAAACGCTTGAGCTGCATTTGGACTATCTAGCGCTATAAAGTGAATCTTTTTTTCAAGAGAAAGAACAAACTCTTTTTCAAACCTAAGCTTCATTGTTTAAACGTTTTTCCAACTCGTCGAGTGAATAAAAAACCGCTTCATTGTTTTTGAGTTTTTGCACTTGAGAAGCTACAAACTTTTTATCTTCTTCAAATTTTAGTCGTTTGATTTCTTGTTGCACCAGTTGGTCTATTTCATCATTCCGCATTATCACAAAATCAAGCTTGTTATTTTTCAAAACACCAATTTTCGCAACCTCATGACTGGCTAACTTTGCAAGCACACTGCCAAAATTCTTCGCTATATCGGTACTGCTCATCAACTCATTAGGTTTGTAGGTTAGCATTTTATTCCTCGCTATTATACGGATAATCTTATGGGTAATTATAGTTGAATGTGAAATTTGTGTCAAGGAAGGTTTTGCAAGTAAAGAGTTTGTTGAAATTTTTGTTATAGTATTGTCAAATTCAGAACAAAGGAGTACTTTTGCAATCAGAAATAACACAAGAACAATGGACTGCATACATTTACGATCTTTATTTTGGTGCAGGTACACCACTTGAAAATTGTATCAATAGAGCTTATCGAGATTTTAACAGAACATTACACGACTTTGCAACTCAAGAGAATGGTAAGAGCATAACAGATGAAGCTAAAAAACATTTAATGCGAGAATTTGAAAAATTGAAAACTACACCAATTAAAAATCAAGTAGATTTTGATATATGGCATCAAGAACAATGTCTCACAATACAAGCTATATATACAAAAAACAATTATCAATCTTTTCACATTGGGCAAGCCCAAAAATGGATTAATATGACCTTTAAATATATTTTTTCTTATGGAGAATATGATATGCCCGGTTATAAAAATTTGTACCCATTTTGTCATGTACCATTAGACAATATTTTAATTCAATCTTTGAAAGATGAAGGTTATAGTGTTCCCTTCCAAACATGCTGGAGCAAAATTAGTGATTATAAAACATACTTGAATGTTCAAAAAGATTTTAGAAATAAATTTAAAGATTCACATCCATTAGATACCGAGTTTAAACTTTGGAATAATGCAAGGACAAAAAATAGTTAGTAGATTTACATGTAAAGCTTTTCAGCCTTACATGTAAACATTTGACTCAGCTCTCTCTCAACGCTTTAGCAATTAATTCAATAGGGTTTTTAAAGATAGCATCGACTTTTTGTCCGTGCATAGCATCGCCTAGTTGCATACGACAGGCGCTACACTCAGCACTCACATACTCAGCACCTGTTTCTTTGATCATGGCGGCTTTTGGAAGTCCTGCGGCTTTGGCGAAGCGGTAGTTTCCTGTTTGCATCGTCACACCACCAAAACCACAACAGCGATTTGGGTCGCTCATCTCTTTAATGACGTAGTTTTGAGAAATGAGGTTACGTGGCTCTTTCCAAACACCTTGCATTTTGCGTGCGTGACATGGGTCGTGGTAGGTTACCGCGTCGCTTTGTTTGGCTTTGGTTGCCAAAATCTCGGCTAAATTGGTCTTTTTTTCTAGGTATTCGGTTGCCATGAAAATGTGTGGAGCAATGGCTTTGGCACGTTCTTTCCATTCTGGTTGGTCGTGGAAAAAGTGTACGTAGTCTGCTTTGATCATAGCACTACACGTTGCTTCTGGGATGATGATGGCATCAAGTTCGTTTACAAAGCCTTCAATATACTCGATGTTAAATTTTGCCAGATAATCCACGCTGTCAAAATCACCCGTAAAGTACTGAGGCGCGCCGCAGCATTTTTGTTGTTTGATGAGATACGCATCAATTTCGAGCACTTTTAAAATTTCAAGCAAAGACTTGCCGATGTCGGTGTACATGTAATTGGCTAAACAACCAATGAAAATACCCACTTTGCCTTTGCCACCGTTATGAATGACATCGGGATATGAGTTCAAAAAGGTCTTTTTGGCTAGGCTTGGAAAGAGTCTGTCCATCTTAATGATAGGAAAATTTCGCATGTACATGGAGCTTTTTTTCTCCACGATCTTAAAACCACAGGTTTGAAACATGTAACCAAAACGGGCTAGAACGTCCATGATGTTGCGGTTGCGAAGTAAGAAGAAGGCAAGCTTTTTATACCACGCAAGACCAAATTTTTTGCGAATGTCATTGCGCGCTTGTTCAATGAGCATATCAACAGGCAAGTCATTCGGGCAGACACTGACACAGTTGGTACACAAAAAGCAACTCTCAAAAATATTTTTAGCGTTTTTATCGAGTTCAAGCTCTCCTCGTTGGTATGCACCAAGAAGGTCTAAAAAACCTCTAGGACTGGTAACTTCATCACGGTTAACTTCGTGAATTGTACAAACAGGTATACACTTACCGCACTTAACACACGCATCGCTCGTTACATTAAAATTAAACATCTGTTACACCGTTTTACTGAAGCGTCGTTTATCTTCAGGAATTTTTTGGAGGTACGCATCAAAAGGCATCACGATATTACGAATGAGCAGTGTGCCTGTGGTATTGACTAAAATCTTTTTACCCACTTTATCGATAACCACTAAACCTTCTTCGACAAATGGAGCAAGGGCTGATATGGCATCTGCAAAATACTCAAAGAAGTCAATGCCAAAGGCTTGTTCAATCCCCGCGATATTGAGTTTAAAGTTGCTCATCATTTCCATAATGACCGCTTTTCTAAGCACATCATCATCATTGAGCGTAAGCCCACGATGCACAGGCAACACACCCGCATCGATGGCTTTTTCGTACTCATCCATCTCTTTGAAGTTTTGCACATAGTGCTTCAAACCTTCGCCGATGCTCGTCAAACCAATACCGATTAAGTCCGCGCCACCTTTGGTCGTATAACCTTGGAAGTTACGGTGCAATTCACCTTTTTCTATTGCCAAGAAAAGCTCATCATCAGGTTTTGCAAAGTGATCCATTCCGATCATTTTATAACCGTTTGACTCTAAATAGTCAATCGTGTAGCGCATAATGGCAAGCTTAATACTCGGGTGTGGAAGCGTTGTCTCATCGATCTTGCGCATCGATTTTTTCATCCATGGCACGTGTGCGTAGTTGAAAACCGCCAAACGGCTTGGGTCAAGCGATACGGCAAGACGCAACGTCTCTTGAAAAGTCTCAAATGTTTGATACGGAAGCCCGTAAATCAAGTCCATGTTAATTGACTTAATCCCTGCCTCTTTCGCCATCTTCACTGCATTGCCCGTTACATCGTAAGGCTGAATGCGATGAATCGCTTTTTGCACCTCATCGTTAAAGTCTTGAACACCGTAACTAATGCGGTTAAAACCATTACATGTAAGAACATCTAACTGCTCTTTGGTTAAAAAACGAGGGTCGATTTCACAGCTGATTTCAGCATCTTTAGCAAAGTTTTTAAAATAGCGTTTAATGGAGCCAATAATGCGCTCTAACTGTGCTGTGTTAAAAAAAGTAGGTGTGCCGCCACCAAAGTGCATCTGAATCACTTCACGTGAGGTGTCAAGGTGTTTGGAAAGGAGCTCTAATTCGCGCTCAAGATAGTCAATGTAGCGCTCTTTTTTATCTTCTTTGCTGGTATAAACGACATTACACCCACAGAAGTAACAAGCACTTCGGCAAAAAGGAAGGTGAAAGTAGAGCGAGAGTTTACGGCTCTTATCTTGGGTTGCCAAGATGCTCTCATAGCTTTTGTGTGTAAACCCTTCATGAAACTCGGGAGCTGTTGGGTAACTCGTATACCTAGGCCCTGCTTTGGAGTACTTGGCAAATTTATCAAAATCAATCATACTTTTTCCTAGCGCTCTATCGCGCTGATAATACTCGCCCCTTCAGGCAAATAGAGATCTTTCAAGTCTAAAAAGAGGTTTGGGTGATCTTTTTTGATCTTTTTAACGAGTTTGTCAAAATCAACCTCGCTTTTTTTACTCTTATTAATCTCTTCCATAGCCACCGTCCAAACGTCTTGAAAATCAAGTGGCAATTGCTGCAAAATGCTTTTTTCCAATTTGAGGAAAAGGGCTTCTTGCTCCGCTTTTTTAAAGTGTTCTATCATTTTGCTAAGTGTGTCAATAGAAAGAAGGGCATGGAGTTTTTGCTTCTCGTCATACACCAACCATGGCTCTTTGAGATTATCCCATGAGCCACTTTTGAGACGTAAAAGCTTCGCGCTTTCGTCCTCACTGGGAACTATCTCTAAAACCGTTTGTTCTTTTTGTTTGCTAACGCTCAAACCTTTAGAAATCTTCTCTATCATCTTGAACTCTTTTTTTCTTTTAAATTCCATTAGCTGTTTCTGTGCCTATCAAGCCATACCATAACGGCTTTTTGGGCATGAAGTCTGTTTTCTGCCTCATCAAAAATCTCATCGGCATGCGCTTCAAAGACACTCTCGCTCACTTCATAGTCACGGTACGCTGGCAAGCAGTGTAAAAACATCGCATCCTTTTCTGCCAAACTCATCATCGCATCATCAACCATATACCCTTGAAATGCTGCCACACGCGCTGCTTTTTCCGCTTCTTGTCCCATTGAAACCCATGTGTCCGTTGTCACAACCGTAGCACCTTTGATCGCCTCTTTAGGATCGTTGCCGATTTTAATGACCGCACCGCTCTCTTTGGCAAAAGCAAGGGCTTCTGCTAAGATTTTAGCATCAACCTCATAACCTTTTGGCGTAGCAACGCGAAGTTCAAAACCCAGTTTAGAAGCAAGCATCAACCATGAATGGGTCATATTGTTGCCATCGCCAACGTATGCGACGATAGGGTTTTGGTCTTTTTTATACTCCACCATCGTGAGGTAATCTGCCATCAATTGCACAGGATGGTACGAATCACTCAAACCGCTAATGACAGGTACACGTGAATACGCCGCAAACTCTTCGAGCGTGCTTTGTGCAAATGTACGGATCATCACCATGTCAACCATGCGGCTAATAACACGAGCGGTATCTTTCATAGGCTCACCGCGTCCTAGTTGCAAGTCATTGGAAGAGAGGAACAAACCTACACCTCCAAGCTGATGAATACCCACTTCAAAACTGACACGTGTTCTGGTACTGCTTTTTTCAAAGATCATGCCTAAGGTTTGATCTTTGAGGTATGGCACATAATTTTTTGCTTTTGCCTCTTTTTTAATAACAAGTGCAAGATCAATCATCTCTAAAATTTCTTGCTTACTAAAATCTTTGAGTGTTAAAAAATGTCTCATCCTATCTCCTTCTTAATACTTCTGCTACTTCTTTCGCGTGGTAACTGATAATCATGTCAGCACCTGAGCGTTTAAACGCGATCATCGTCTCCATCATCACGCGCTCATAATCAATCACACCCGCTTTACCAGCGGCTTTGAGCATCGCGTACTCGCCACTCACGTTATAAACACACAAAGGCAACGATGTCGCATTGCGAACATCGCGAATGATGTCTAGGTAGGCAAGGGCTGGTTTAACCATCAAAATGTCCGCACCTTGCATCTCATCTTCCACAGATTCTGCTATCGCTTCTCTTCGGTTGGCTGGGTCCATCTGGTAGGTTTTTCGATCACCAAAACTAGGAGCAGATTCAGCCACATCACGAAATGGCCCATAATAGGCACTTGCAAATTTGGTCGAATAACTCATAATCGGAAGATTGATAAACCCTGCGCTATCAAGGGCTTCGCGTAATGCTTCAATCATGCCATCCATCATCCCTGAAGGAGCGATCATATCCGCACCCGAGCGAGCGTGAACAAGGGCTTGCTTGGCTAAAATTTCCAACGTCGCATCGTTATTGACACTCTCATGTTCCATGTCTAAAATACCACAATGTCCATGGTCAGTAAATTCGCAAAAGCAAAGATCGGTGACAACAAACATAGAAGGGTACGCTTTTTTAACCGCTTTGATGGTACTAGCAATAATGCCATGCTCACACAGCGCGTCACTTCCCACACTGTCTTTCACTTCAGGAATACCAAATAAAATAATAGAGTTAATGCCTAGCTTTTGTAAGTTTGCGCACTCTTTAAGTATTTCGTCAATGCTCATTTGGTAAACACCCGGCATCGAGCCAATCTCTTTTTTAATGCCTTCACCGCTTTTTGCAAACAATGGATAGATAAAATCGTCCATACTCAAAGTCGTTTCGCGAACTAAGGAACGAAGTGTCGCGTTCATCCTGAGCCTTCTAAATCTTTTAAACATTCTTTTGCCTTATCTTGGTTAAAATTAGACCTCGTTATAAAAAATAGTGATTTTAGCATAACTGGATATAAAACAAAATGAAAATAGAAATTTCCGAGGTTGCGAACCTCCCATCACGTTTTGGAACGTTTAAAATTCAATCTTTTAAAGAGGGTATTAAAGAGCATTTAGTCATTTTTAAAGAGCCTTTAGGAAACGCTCCAATCGTACGAATTCACAGCGAATGTTTAACAGGTGATACCATTGGCAGTCTTAAATGCGACTGTCGCGACCAACTTGAATATGCCTTGAAACTTATCGAAAAAGAAGGCGGTATGGTGATTTATCTACGTCAAGAAGGCAGGAACATTGGGCTTCTCAATAAAGTCAATGCCTATGCACTTCAAGACAAAGGGCTTGATACCATCGAAGCGAACCACCAGCTCGGCTTTAAGGCTGATGAGCGTACGTATGAAGTCGTTGAATTTATTTTGGCGCATTTTGGCATCGCTCAAATCAAACTGCTCACCAACAATCCACGCAAACTTGAGAGCCTTAAAAAAATTAATATTGTAGAACGTATCCCTGTTGTCATAGACTCAAACGTCTTTAATGAAGGCTATTTAAAGACAAAAAAAGAGCAGATGGGTCATCTGTATTAGGCGTCTAAAATGATACGAAGTGCAACAATCAATGATTCTGAAATGATTGCCGCACTTCTTACCCAATTAGGCTATCCCAACACGCAAAACTTCATTCAAGAACGCATAACCTCTCTTTTAGAACATCCCGATGCCATGCTTCTGGTGTATGAAAAAGAAGAAAAAATCCTTGCGCTTCTCTCTTTGCATGTCATCCCTCAAATCGCACTTTTAGGCTCATTTTTACGCATCAGTTATTTTGTGGTCGATGAACAAGCAAGGTCACACCACATTGGCACAGAACTCGAAGCGTATGCAACACACATTGCCCAAGAAAAAAAATGTGACCGCATTGAAGTGCATTGTCATGAAAGACGAAAAGATGCTCATCGTTTTTATGCAAAACACGGCTATATTGAGTCTCCAAAATATTTCATAAAACCTCTTCTGTAAAGCATTTTGACTCGCCATTTCTTTGTTGATTTCTTCTTTACATGTAAAGTTTTTTAGCTTAAAAAAAATGCTCTTGACTCTAAAGTCTATTTGATATAGAATTGGTATAAGCCTTAAGAATAGCTTAAATGTCTCTTAAGACTAAAACTTATTTGAAAGGACTTAGTATGGCAATTGTATTACCCAACCTTCCTTATGCTAAAGAGGCACTTGAGCCCTATATTGGCACTAAAACATTAGAAATCCATCATGGTAAACACCATCAAACGTATGTAACTAACCTCATTAAACTTATCGAGGGAACAGATTTGAGCGCGGAGTCACTTGAAAGCCTCATTCTAAAATCAGTCAACAACCCTGATCGCGTGGGTATCTTTAACAATGCCGCGCAAGTATGGAATCACACCTTTTACTGGAACTCTATGAAACCAAAAGGTGGCGGAGTACCCAATGGAGAAATTGCGACTAAAATCGATGCGGTCTTTGGAAGTTATGACGCCTTTATTCAAGCGTTTAAAAATGCAGGTCTTACACAATTTGGTAGTGGCTGGGCATGGCTCGTGCTTAAAAATGGCACTTTAGAGATCATAAAAACGGCTAATGCCGATACACCTATCGCACATGGAATCAAGCCAATACTCACTGTTGATGTCTGGGAACATGCCTATTATCTTGACTATCAAAACAGGCGTGCAGATTATCTGGATGTTTTCTTTAACCATCTGGTGAACTGGGATTTTGCAAACGCTAATTTAAAGTAATTTCCAACAACAAACTTAATTTAAAAGGAGTTCTACATGTTACGAAGAGATGTCCTTAAACTAGCGGCAATTGCTGCGCTTGCAACGACCTATGCTTCGGCTTATGACGAGAAATTGATTGTCAACAAAAAGAAGATGGAGATCAAAGATCCTGCGAACATGACAGAACTTGAACTCAAACACTCTCCTGAGATTAAGGTAGGTGCAGCTGATGCACAAGGGTTTTCACTGGTTGAAGTCAACATCGGACAAAAAGGGGTCATTCACCCAAGTATCGATAACCACTGGATTTATGAGATCGAGCTTTTAGCCGATGGCAAAAAAGTGGCTGATGTTTCGCTTGAGCCAACAACGTCAAGAGGTTTCCTTGCAGCACGTATCAATACCAAAGATGTTAAAACACTCTCTGCCATAGCACGCTGTAATCTTCACGGCGAATACACCGCCTCAATAAATTTATAAAACGTGAGAGCCCTCAAAGGCTCTCTTCTTTTAGACTTTAAACTGCTTGAGTGTCTTTTCTAATTCATTCGCTCCATTGGAGAGAGAGATGGAAACTTCGCCTACTTCATGACTTAACTTTTTATTGAGCGATGTCCCTTTTACAACACTTGTCATCAAATCGACTAGATTTTTAGTACGTGTTGCAATATAGGTTGTTTTGTTGCGTACGTCCGTTGACTTGATGTACGTACTAGAAAGTTTCTCTTTCGTTCCTTCTACATGTAAAATAAGCTCTTTGGCTAATTTTGATGACTCAAGCATCTCTTCGGTTGTTTGTTTGGTATCTTCGGCGATATCATTGACACTTTGGGTAATGACATTGACATTGGCACTGATTTCTAAAAGGCTCTTTTGTGTTCTCTCCGCTAACTTGCGCACCTCATCGGCAACAACAGCAAAACCACGTCCATGCTCACCCGCACGTGCCGCTTCTATGGCAGCGTTTAAGGCAAGAAGATTGGTTTGGTCTGCAATATCACCAATAATGCTTAGGATTTCGCGAATACTGCGTGCCTGCTCGCTCAGTGTATGCACTTTTTGCGCTAAATCATTTTGGCGTTCCGAACCATTTTCGATACTTTGTACTGACTGATTAAGGCTTTGAATAAACTCATCCAAGGTATTTGCCGTAATGTGCAAATCATCAGTCGTGGCATTTGAGGCTTTTTCAATCCCATCCAACTCCATTCCAACATCTGAAACCAAAAGATTCATATCAACAATATTTTTTTCTTGATGTTCAATACTTTCGCCTAAAGAGACAATGACGTGGTCAAGCTTTTGACTTTGGGCATTGGTCACATCTAATGTTTGAAGTGTATGATTTAATGTTGTGGCAAAAGAGGTCACCATGTTATTAATATCATCCGAAATTTGCGCCAACTCATCCGTCGTATTTTTAAGCGTGATGCGTTTTGTTAAGTCTTTCTCTTTTGCCATGGCGCTTATTTGATCATGGCTACTGTGTACGCTATCGATAATCCCTTTTTGGGTTAAGAAAAGAACGACAAGCAGAACAATTCCAAAAACGCCGCTAATAAAAATTGACACCATCATCTCTTTCGTGGCATTATGGTCAAGTTTTTGGATCAATTCACTACTGCTTTTAGAAATACCATCATCGATTGTTTTAAGGATTTCTATTTTCTGTGTTATGGTATTAAACCACACCTGCGCATCAACACCAAAATTGCCCTCATTCACTTTAGCCAACGCAATCGAACGAAATTTTTCAACCTCTTTAACCGAGTTATCGTTCATTTTTTGAGTAAAAAGTTGTTTAACATCATCTGTGGCAAACGCTAAAAAAGCTTCTGTATAGGCTAGTTGTGAAGACATAAGACCATTCCACTTCGCAAAGATACCTGGAGCAAAAGCGTTACTTGCAAAAGTACCACTCATCACCGCGCGCTCAATTCCTACAAGCTCTTTGAGTTTTAAAAAATGGGAATACGATGAAAGCACTTTGGCAAGGTCGGCGATTTCAGAAACTTTGGCGACACTGTCGGTTACATGTAAAATTTTTGTATTCATGTCGGTGTAAAAAGCCACACTCTCTTTTACGCTGATTTTGAGGCTATCTACTTGCGCTCGTATGGAAGGAATTTTACTGGCATCTTCTTGAAGGCTGACGAGCTCATTTTGTAGCTCCTCTGGAAACTTTGAAAGATCTATTTGCACCACATATTCTTTAAGTTTTGCCAGACTCTCATCCGTTAAATTTCGTTGCTTTGGTAAAACATCACCAAATTTCTTCCCCTCAGAACCTAGAAAACCTGCGCTCATACCTCTTTCTTTTTGTGTCTCATGAATAAAAAGACTTAGTTTGGTTGAAAGCGTATTGAGCGTTGCCGCCTCAGACAATTTCTTTTTTTGGTTGAATGATTCATTCATAACTTGAAAAATATTCAAAAAAAGATATGCCAACACAATGACCAAAACAAAAAGAAGTTTTCTCTTAATACTCATACGCTTTTTCCTCGCTTTAAGAATGTTAAATAATCGAATCGTGCATCTATATTTTTTTATTAATAGCCCATTAATGACTTATACGGTATTATATAAGAAGCTATAACGTTACACCTTGACCAAAGTCAAGATAAAAAGGTTACTTGATGATGAGCACTCCATATACTCTTCCAAAAGATTTTTGGAACACTTCCGAAATACTCATCGAACTTCTTTTAAAGTACAATCAAACACATAATATCACGGGCGCAAAAACCAAAGAAGCGGTAGTTAAAAATATTGAAGACAGTATCTATCCATTACAATTTTTACATGTAAACGAGATAAAAAGTGCTATTGATATTGGCACAGGGGCAGGATTTCCAGGATTATTTTTAGCACTTGCTCTGCCTCATGCGCATTTTACACTTTTTGAGCCTATCGCTAAAAAAAGTGCCTTTTTACACCTTGCAAAAACAACGCTAGATCTCAAAAATGTCGATATATCTACCAACAGAGTTGAGAAGGTCGTTCCTTTTAAAGTCGATCTCATCAGCTCTCGCGCTGTGACTAACACTAAAATGTTGATCAAGTTGTGTAAAAATTTTATTACTCCAGATACCACATTGCTTTTTTACAAAGGGGAATTGGTCGAAGAGGAGACGAGAGGGTTGCGAAATTGTCAGGTTCACCAACGTGATAAGCGCTACTATTTAGTTATGAAGGATGTTGATGTTGCTTAAAATTGCATTGTTTGCAGTTGTTGTTTTTTTAGTGTATATCTTTTTTTTCAAAAACAACCGCAAAGAAGAGATTCAAAAAAGTGCCTCTACAAAAGTATTAGAGGGGGAGACGATGGTCGAGTGCCAAGCGTGTTCAACCTTTATCAGCCATAATGAGGCCATTATCAAAGATGGTCATTTTTACTGCTCGAAAGAGTGTGCGAGGTTACCTTAATGTTACTTATCGGTCATTCATTAATCCCTAGTGAACCCTTTTATCGTGTTGTCTCTCTAGAAGAGATTGCTAAAACGCCTTCGCAAGCGATAGTCATGTTTGACTTTGAGCCTACGCTCGCTACCTATTGTGCCGCACAAAAAGTTCCTTTTGCCTTACATGTAAAACATATTAAAGAGCTTATTTTAGCCAATGCTCTGGGCGCTTCTTATTTTGTTGTGGACAAAGGATTGGCTCTGCATGCGCAGAAAATTGCCGATGACTATCTTTTTGATGGTAAAGTTTTACTCCTAAGCAGTGATGACAATGAGATCGAATTCGCAGCATCGCATTCGATTGATGGCATTCTTTTTGAAACAGGTATTCACTCTTTTTAGGTCGGTTCGATGCAAAAAAATCACTATTTTATCTTAGCCACGATTATTACCCTTCTTTACTGGGTTTTGGATGCGTACACCAATGTATCATTGTATGACTCTGCTTTTATGGATGAACTCCTTCTTAAAACACCGCATACACTTCCTTTTATAAAAGTTCTCACCGCTGGGCTTCTCTTTACACTCAGCCTTACACCTTTGGCGTTTAAACAACGAGTCCATAAACAAACAAAGGCCCCTTTAAATGAATTTGAAGAGCTTCAAAAAGTTGCCGATATTCTTTTTTCGTCTCTTTCAACAAAAATCAATGTAATCAAATCTCTAGAAATTCTTGAAGAAGCGTTACATCTTGAGTCAAGCCTTCTTTTCATTTATAACAAAGATTCACTGACACTTTACAATGAAAATGACTTTATCAAAGCGGCATTTCGCTCCAAAGAGATTTTACCTTTCCACACAAATGTCACTAGAAGCTCCGTTGAAGAGATAGCCGTTGCCTGCTTTATAGAAAAACGTGCCTTATCACAAGATAACATTAAAATGGAGAATAAACACTTCACGCTTTTTAGCTTTGCACTTCAAGAATCTCGCAGCGAAAAACCGCTGGGAAATTTAATGCTCGCAACTTCTCATCCACATTTTGTGGAGCAAAATAGTGCAATGATCCAAAAATTTAATCAAATGCTAACATTTGCACTCTCCGTAGCTGCAAAAAAAGAGCTCTTGCAAAACCTCCATGCTCAACATTCTAGCACTCCAACAAACCAACATTTTGATATTGTTCTCAATATCATGAATTATTTAAAACTTCAAGAGCATATTGAACATGAATTTAATCGACAAAAACGCTATCACACAGCATTAACGCTCGTACTTATTGATATTACGATGCTTAAAAATCTCACTAAAATTTTCCCCATAGAGGCTATCGTTACCTTTAAAAAAGACTTTATACAGTTGGTGAAGAAAAATACTCGTGAAGTCGATATTTTTGGTAAATGGACAAATGATCAATTTGCATTGCTTCTGCCTGATGTTGATTTTCGTGCAGGACAAAGAGTTGCACAAAAACTTCAAGCAATTTTAGAAGAGACAAAATTTGCGAGAGTAGGAAAAATCAGTTGTTGTTATGGCATCACCTCACTCTCACCTAAAGACACCGTTGGTAGTTTTAAAGCAAGAGCCGAGAATGCGCTTGTCGCAGCATCGGCAAAAGAAGGCAACGCCATTGAGATCAAACTTCAAACGACAGAGTTAAACCACAACGCGTTTTAATGCTGGATAGAGCTTGGTTATAATCTCATAACTAATCGTATGAAACTGTTGCGCTAAAGGATTGGCGTCATCAAACATGCAGACACTTTGAGCATCTCCACCTAGACAGAAACTATCCATGGACATCCGTCCTTTTGTAAAGCTACCATCTGCCATTACAACGGGATCAAAGCCATCAAAACGGAAAAAACCATCTCCATAGCCAATATCATAGGTTGAGATTAACTCATCCTCTTTTGCTTCATAAACACCGCCATAACCTACACGTTCACCTTTTTTAAGAATGCGAGTACTAAGTTTTTCTGCCCAAAGAGAGAGAACGGGTTTTAGATCAAATGTCGCGATTAAAGGATTGAGCGTTGTGTAGCCATACATCGAAATACCTGACCTCGCATAATCATCATCGCCTAAAGAATTTGTGCGAAGGAGCCCTGCTGAGTTGCAAGAATGAAATGAAATCTTAGGTAAGTTATAGTGCGTAGCCAATACTTTAATACGTTTTTTTGCACGCTCAAAATTAGCACGTTGCCAGAAAAATTCACTACTAAGCTCATCTGAACTTCTAAAATGGGTAAAAACACCTCTCAAACGTAGCTTTTTAGCATGAATCAATGCTAATGCCTCATCAATTTGCACTTCTTTTATGCCATTTCGGTGCATGCCTGTATCAAGGCTTAGATGAATAGAAGTCCCCTCAGGCAGCGCTTGAAGTGCTTCACACGAATGAGCAGCGAGTGAAATGGAAGGAGCAAGTATTTTTGAGGTAGGATGATCGACTAGAACCAAAACTTCTTCAAAAAGATCTGCAATAGACTCCGCTTCTTCAATGTTTTTAACAGCCGCTTTGCTCAAACCATACTCTGAAGCAAGAGAAGCCATAAGTCTTAGATCATGCCCGTAAGCATTGTCTTTCAAAACAGCCATGAGCTTTGTTTTGCCCCCAGCTTTAGCGCACAAAAGATCAAGATTGTGAAAAAAGTGCGCTTTGTTAATCGTAATAAATGCCATGATTCTACGCTTTATTGACCAAATTTCGAATTACAAAGCCTCGAACTTTTCGCGCTTGGTAATCAAGTTTATAAAAATGCTCGTAAACACTTTTTGCATCTAACATGGGATTTTCTGAAAAATCGAACGCAATCCCTTTACTATCTTTTGGAACAGTTGCATCAATGTAAGCCATAAATGCATCTCTTGCATCCAGAAGTTTTTCGAGTTCTTTTTCTATATCTATCTCATTTGGATTCATAGGTTATCCCTTATTTTTCAGCCAATATTTGCATCTTATCGCCAACCAATTCTAAATAAAGCTCTTTATCGCCTTTAGAGCTAAATGAAGGGCTTTTGTAAGTTTGAAGAAACGCCACTTTAAAGAGTTTGCGATCGTCAATGGTTGGGTAAGGCACAACACTCATATTTTCAAAGAGAATCATTTTGTTCTCTTTGCGTGAGAAAATCTGTTTTTTCATATTTGAAAATTGTAGTTTTCCCGATCCATCAGACTTTTTAAAATCATTCGAATAAAAATTCAAGTAAGCATTAATATCATTAACTTTCCAAGCACGTTGCCATTTATAAACTTCGCTTAAAATCATTGCAATCTGTTCACGTGTCATTTTAGGAACTTTTGACTCACCAATAATCACAACGGCACTTTGCGCATTAATTTCGGTATCAAGGGTTAAAATGGCACTGTTTTCCATAACCACACAACCCTTACTTAAATCATCCCTATCTTTACCGTCTATTGGCATACCGTGAATCCAAATGCCATCGCCACTTTTATTTCTCAAGACATCAAAAAGATTTGGATAAGAGAGCGAGAATGCAAGTGGTCCGTAAAATTGGTTGGTTGGCTTAAAGCGTTTAGTGATTTCATACACACCCACAGGCGTTTTAAGATCACCTCGTTTAACTTTATCACCATTTTTACCCATAATAACATCATCGTGTCCACGAACCAGTTTTAAGCCATCTTCTTCGATATGATAAACTTCACAATGTTTTTTCTCTTTTTCACAGACAATGAGCGACTCAACATCTTCATAATAGCCGTAACCAAGATCCATATTTTTAAGGTGTTTCAACCAAAAATCGCGAGATACCGCATCTTTTTCGCTTGGTGTTTTAGGTTTTACAAAAAGTCTTTGTCCCAATTTAACCGTAGGCTCTTTAATGACCTCTTTCTCTTTTTTAGCCTCTTTTACAGGTACTTCTTTAATCTCTTTAGACTCAAACTCTTTTTTAAGAAAATCCTCGACGGCGTTAATGCCTTTTGTTTTGTAAATTTTATAAATATCTTCAGCCGTTGCCGCATATAAGGCAAGAGCAAACAGAGATAAAAAGACAAGATAACGCATACATCCCCTCTTAAGTAGACTTCAACCACTCTATTGAGTCTTCAGTCTAATGCAATTTTTGGAGGCTATTTTATAAAAAAATCACTTAAGACCTCCTCTTTTTCTCAAACAAAAATTGATTTTCTTTTTTTACGTATCTTTTAAAATTCTTTGGCTATCATCAAGGTATTTAACTTCAACAAAAGATGCGCACATGTCCTTAGAACTCATTTTGGCTTCTTCTATCGTCGCTCTACTGGTCATCCTTCTACCCACACTTTTTTTACTCAGTAAAAAACTAGGACCTTCTAGTGTTGGGAATAAAGCAAAAAATAGCGTTTACGAAAGTGGTATTAGCTCTCCCATTGGAAGTAGCGAGAGTCGCTTTAGTGCTAAATTTTATCTGGTTGCTGTCTTATTTGTTCTCTTTGATGTCGAGATTGTTTTTATGTTTCCATGGGCAGTCAATGTACGAGAACTCAGTCTTTTGGGGCTATTTGAGATGTTTACATTTATTGGACTGCTTCTTTTTGGACTTATTTACATTTACCGTATCAAGGCACTCTCATGGCAGTAGGCGCAGAAGCAATTTTTGGCGAAAGCCTCATCACGACAACACTAGACAGTGCCATTTCGTGGGCAAGAGAGTCTTCCATGTGGCCTTACATCTTTGGAACAGCGTGTTGTGCGATAGAGTTTATGAGTGTCGCAAGTAGCAAATACGACATCTCTCGTTTTGGTGCTGAAGTCGTGCGTTTCTCTCCACGCCAAGCCGATCTTCTTATTATTGCAGGAACGATTAGCTACAAACAAGCACCGATTTTAAAAAAGATTTACGATCAGATGAATGAACCTAAATGGGTTATTAGTGCAGGAGCCTGTGCGTGCAGTGGCGGCTTTTATGACAACTACACCACGCTTCAAGGTGTTGATAGTATCATTCCTGTCGATGTCTATGTCGCAGGCTGTCCTCCTCGTCCCGAGGCTTTTTTAGATGCCCTTTTGGAGATTCAAAAAATTCAAGCAACACAGAGTCTTTTAGAAGACCGTGCGAAAAGAGTTTTCAAAGGAGTGTTGGATGCCTAAAGCATTTAAAAAACTTCTTGAAAAACACTACACGATAGACGCTTATGGTGCTTACATTCTCTCAAAAGAGCTTATTTTACAAGCGTTACAGATACTTCAAGAAGAAGACAATTATCCTTTTTTGGTCGACATAACCGCCATCGATTATTTACATGTAAAGAATCAGCCTGAGCGTTTTGCCATTGTTTATCTTCTGCGTGATGAGAATTTTAAGAACCTTATCACCCTTAAAACCTACATCGACAGTTCACTTGCAACTCAGAGCATCACGTCACTTTTTAAAAGTGCCAACTGGGCAGAGCGAGAAATTTGGGATCAGTATGGCATTCATTTTAAAAGCCACCCTAACCTCAAACGCATCCTTAACCACAAAGAGTTTAAGGGGCATCCATTGCGTAAAGATTATCCTATTACACAAGGTCAACTGTGTCATAAGAGCGATGATCTAATGGATGAAATGACACCTCGTCTTAAAACCAAAGGTTACACTTCACAAGAAGAGCTGATGTTTTTAAATTTAGGCCCTGCGCATCCCGCAAGCCATGGAACCATTCGCACCTTTGTAGCACTCGATGGTGAAAACATCACCTGTGCAGTAAGTGAGATCGGCTACTTGCATCGAGGCTTTGAGAAGTCATGCGAAAATCATACCTACAACCAAATTATTCCCTATACCGATAGGCTTAATTACTGCTCCGCGATTTTGAACAACATCGCTTATGCACACGCGGTTGAGGGTATTTTGGGCGTTGATTTGCCAGAGCGTGCCAAGTTTATTCGCGTTATCATTGGTGAGCTTTCACGCATCATCGACCATCTGGTCTGTTTGGCGGCTATTTTAGTCGATATGGGAGCGCTTACCAACTACTGGTATCTTTACAATCCCCGTGAAAAAGTGTACGACCTTCTCTCAAAACTGACAGGAGCGCGCCTTACCAACTCTTATATGCGCATTGGCGGTATGAGTCACGACTTGTACGATGGTTTTGAGCATGACTTAAATGCCTGCCTTAAAGAGATTGAACAAGGGGTGGGTGAAACACTTAAACTCATTGAACACAACCGTATTTTTCATGATCGCACTCAAAATGTAGGCATTATCACCAAAGAAGATGCGATCAATCGTGGTCTTACAGGTCCAAACCTTCGGGCGTGCGGTGTTCCTTACGACCTTCGCGTGAGTGCGCCTTATTATCACTATGAGACATTTGATTTTGACATTGCTTTAGGCAGTGTAGGAGATGTTTATGACCGAATGATGGTACGTTTTGAAGAGATCAAACAGAGTACTCGCATTATCCATCAAGCGATGCAAAGATTGCCAGAGGGTGCTATTTGCGTGCAAGATCATGCCATCTCTTTACCGCCTAAAAAAGAGGTTTACACCAACATTGAAGGGTTGATGAATCAATTTAAGCTCATTTATGAAGGCGTTAAAGTTCCACCAATGGAGTATTACCGAGCGATTGAAGGTGCTAATGGAGAGCTTGGCTTTTTCATCATCAGCGATGGCAGTGGAACACCTTATAAAGTCAAGGTCAGACCGCCATGTTTTTACGCGATGGCTGCGTATCCTCGCATCATTGAAGGGTCTATGATCGCAGATGCCGTTTTAACACTAGGAAGTCTTAATATCATCGCAGGAGAGTTGGATCGATGAGCACTTTTTCGTTCAATCACATCAATGAGGAAAAATTCACGGCTCTTTTAGAGCGTTATCCCGATAAAAGCTCATTAATGCTCCCCTCCTTATGGATGGTGCAGTATCAAGAGGGGTGGATAAGCTTAGATGCCATGCAATACCTTGCCAAAAAGTTGGAATGCTCCGCGATGGATGTTTATTCCGTTGCCTCTTTTTACACAATGTTTCTTCTCCAACCCATCGGAACGTACCATTTGCAACTGTGCAAAACCCTCTCATGTATGCTCGCGGGCTCTAAAACCATGCAAGAACATTTGCAAGAACGTCTTGGCATACGAGCAGGTGAAACGAGTAAAGATGGTAAATTTACCCTCTCTTTAGTCGAGTGTTTAGGCTCTTGCGGTACAAGTCCTTGTATGCGCCTTAATGATGACTACATCGAAAACTTGACAGTTGAAAAGCTCGATGCCCTTTTGGAGGAGCTTTCACATGATCGTTAAACTTGTCAGTAAAAATTTTGACATCCCCGAAGCCTACACACTTCCAATTGCTAGAGAACATGGCAGATACGCCTCTTTAGAGAAACTTTTTAAAATGAGCCCCGATGAAGTCACCACCGAAGTCGAAAAAAGCGGACTTCGTGGCAAAGGCGGAGGAGGTGCACATACGGGTGAGAAATGGCGACTGATCTCTCCCAAAAACACCAAACCCGTTTACTTGGTCATCAATGCCGATGAGGGTGAACCGGGAACGTTTAAAGACCGCCAGATTTTAGAGTTTGACCCACATCTTCTCATTGAGGGCATTATCTGCTCAAGTTACGCCATTGGCGCGCATCATGCATACATTTACATTCGTGGTGAGTACGTCTTTTGGATGAATCGTTTGCAAAATGCCATCGATGAAGCATACGCTGCTGGCATTTTGGGTGAGAGCATTCTAGGGCATAAGTATGCTTTACATGTAACGATTCACAAGGGGGCTGGTGCGTACATCTGTGGCGAGAAAACCGCTCTTTTAGAATCGCTAGAAGGCAAGCGCGGACATCCACGCCTTAAACCCAAAGGCAAAGAGCCTGAGTGGTTTTTTGGCAATCCAACGGTGGTGAACAATGTCGAAACCATCGCAAGTGTTCCCTACATCATCAACGAGGGCTATGGCGCGTACCAAATGTACGGCACGAAAGAATCCCCTGGCACGATGCTCTTTGGCATCAGCGGTCACGTAGAGCGTCCAGGTGTGTATGAACTCCCTTTTGGAACGTCCATGAAAGAGGTCATTTACGATCTGTGCGGTGGCATTAAAAATGGTAAAAAACTCAAAGCGGTCATCCCCGGTGGTTCATCGGTGCAAATCCTTCGAGCCGATGAGATCGAAGATATAACGCTTGATTACGAAAGCCTCAAAGCACATGGCTCATCCTTGGGAACAGGCGGCATGATCGTCATGGACGAAGATGTGAGCATCCCCGAAGTGATGAAAAGCCTCTTTGAGTTTTACCACCACGAATCCTGCGGGCAATGCACACCCTGTCGTGAAGGCACAGGCTGGGTCGATCGCATCTTAGCCAAAATCTTGGCAGGCAAAGGGACTAAAGAGGACTACCAAACCATCCTTGACGCATGTGATATGCTCAATGGTAAAACCATCTGCGTTTTTGCCCCCTCTGTTGCTTTTATAGCTCAGAGTTATTTGAAGAAATTTAAAGATGAGTTTGAAGTTCTCATTAAATAATTTTACATGTAAAGAATTTTGCATCCTTTTTATCTTTTTTACGTCTTTATTTATATACAAGAGATAAAAAGGAGTTTTTATGCTTTCTACCATCATTGCCATGAGCATTTTCTCATTTGTTATGTCCATTTCACCAGGACCTGTGAATCTTATCATTGTCTCTTCAGGTGCTAATTATGGCATCAAGAAAACAATGTCGTTTGTTTCAGGTGCAACAATTGGATTTACATTGTTACTTATGTTTGTTGGTTTTGGATTTATTAAGATTATTCAAGCCTATCCTATTTTGTTTAACTATCTTAGTTTTGCAGGCTCTGCATTTATTCTCTACATCGGCTACAAGATAGTTACTGCCCCTTCTTCAGAGATAGAAGTCAAAAACGATAATAATATTCCCAAATTTTATGAGGGTTTTTTACTGCAATGGCTTAATCCTAAAGCGTGGATTGCTGCAGCTTCTGGTATCTCAATGTTTTCTTCAACCAATAATCATCTTTTCGCTTTTATCATTATCTATTTTTTAATTTGCTATGCTTGCTTAAGCGTATGGGCGGTTTTAGGGAATGTCGCTACAATGCTTTTGAAATTTAACAACGGATTGAGTTTCTTTAATAAGGGAATGGGACTTGTACTCATTGCAACCGCTTGTTACTTAATATACTTACAATTCGCCGATATGAGAGGAATAATGTATGGATGATATGGCAACAATTTGGCAGGAATACCACAATCAACTTTTACGATTTATCAGCTCAAAAGTGAGCGATAAAGAGGTTGCAAAAGATATTTTACATGAAGTTTTTATCAAGATTCATACCAAAATTCATACGTTAGAAGACCCAATGAAACTTAAAAGTTGGGTTTATCAAATTACACGAAATACCATTGTGGACTATTACCGTAGCCGCCAAATGCATCTTGATGTTCCCGAATGGCTTGAAGATGAATCACCATTAAAAAACAATGCTCAGGTGAAAGAAGAGTTATCACTCTGCCTTGGACTTCTCATTGCAAAGCTTCCTGAAAAATACCGCCAAGCTATAGAGCTTTCAGAGATGGAAGGTAAAACACAACAAGAACTTGCTCACATTGAAAACATTTCGCTTTCAGGCGCAAAATCTCGTGTACAACGAGGGCGAAAAATGTTGCAAGAAATGCTTTTTCAGTGTTGTGAACTTGAGATTAGTCGTTACAATGAAGTGATTAGTTTTGAACTCAAAGATAAAAATTGCAAGCTTGAAAGGTAGCAATAGCCTTTACATGTAAAGGCTATTTAATAAACAACGACATATACGAAAGTCTTGCGGTATCGATTAAGAAATCAACTCCTGGGAAATAGGCGATAAAGGTATTGCCTATACCTCCCCAAATAACAGCAATCGCGATAATGCCAATCGTAATAGGTGTAATTCCTCTAAGGCTTGGCACATCATCCCATTCTGCATCACATGCAGGGTAAAAGTACATGAGCGCTATGAGTTTGAAGTAGTAATAGATCGAGATAAACGTCGCGATGATGCCACAGACTGCCAAGGAGGTGTAGCCCGCTTCAATTGCACCCGTGAAGATGTAAAATTTACCGACAAATCCAATGGTACTTGGAATGCCTGCTAAGGAGAGCATAAAGATACTGAGCATCGCCGCCATATACGGATGCACATGCGCAAAGCCTCTAAAGTCCTCGTAGGTAACCCGAATGTGTTCATCGGCGGCAATGTAAGAGATAAGCCCAAATGCACCCATGGAAGAGAGAAAATAAGCGATAAGATAGTAAATGATAGATGAAGAGGCACTTTCCCCAGCATAACCGATAGAGACAAAAGCGATGAGCAAATAGCCCGTATGTACGATGCTAGAAGCTGCCAACATTCGCTTTAGACTCTCTTGGATAACCGCTAAAAATGTTCCATAAAGAAGTGTCGCGATGATAACAACGATGAAAAGTGTGTCCCACATATCGCGGATGGGGTCAAGGTCAATGAGCATCAAGCGTAAAACAAATCCAAAAATCGCGACTTTAAACGTTGCCGCCATAAACGCTGTTACGGGCAAAGGCGAGCCATCATAAACGTCAATCGTCCAATTTTGAAAAGGAAATGCGGAGATTTTGAACAAAAAGGTGACTAAGACAAACATACCGCCAATGACAATGAGCGAAACATCTTTACCGATGAGCATATCAAGTGTTTTTCCAATATCGCCTAAGATAGTCGTGCCAAGCCCCGCGTAGATAAACGCTGTTCCTAAAAGGAAAAATGCGCCTGAAATAGAGCCAAGAACGAGGTATTGGTAACTCGCTTCCACGCGTTTGTCATGGATTTTTTGAAAACCTATCATCACATAAAGAGCAAGTGAAGCGATCTCGAGTGCTATAAAAGCGGTGAGGAGTTCATTGGCGTGAACCAAAAGCATCATGCCAAAAACGGAGAAAAGGAAAAGAGAAAAGAACTCTTTTTTAAAGTGACGTTTTGTTTGAAAATAGTGCGTTCCAATCAGTGAAGTTACCAATGCGCCACTTAAAATGAGTGCGTCAAAATAAACAGAGTAGCTATCGACAATCAGCATTTTAGAAAAAATCTCTTTCATCGGGAAAGAGGTAAAAAGTTCGCCAAAATGGTAAAAATTGGAACTCAAGGCAGAGAGCAAAATGAGAAACGTAAGAAGCGAAAAACGCTCCATCGAAAGTCGTTCAAGAGGAGAGAGAAGCATGAGAAAAACGGCTCCACTCCCAACAATGATGAGTGGCAAAAGATAGCCTAGTTGTATCCACTGCATCACTTCACTCCTACATGTAAAATATCAATCAAATAGTGTTGTAAACTCGGCTCAATTTTATACAAGAAAAAATCAGGGTAAACACCCATTGCGATGATAAGCACCGCCAAAGGAAGTAGCCCTAAAATCTCGTGCAAGCTTAGGTCTTGCATATTTGAGACATTGTTATCGCTTTTCACCAAAACCGCTTTTTGAAAGACCCAAAACATATAACTTGCCGCTACCAAAACCGTAAGTGCCGATAAAACGCCCAAGTAGGGGTTGTAATGAAAAATACCTAACACGATCAAAAGTTCTGCCACAAAGCCGTTCGTACCAGGAATGCCGACGGTGCAAAAAAGCATAATGGCAAAGAAAAGTGTAAACCAAGGTGCCCTCCCAGCAATGCCACCAAGTCCTGAAAGAGAGCGAATACCTAAATGTCTCTCCATCACACCCACCAACAAGAAAAGCCCGCCAGTCGCAATAGCGTGTGCAACGATCAAAAAGGCACTTCCCATCATACCTTGAACATTGAGCGCAAAAATACCCGCGGTAATCAGTCCCAAGTGCGAAGCTGAGGAGTAGGCAAACATCTTTTTGATATTGAGCTGACTAATGGCTGCTATGCCGAAATAAACCAAACCAAAAATGCCAAGTGCTACAAAATAGACTGAGAATTCTACGAACAGCTCTGGGAAAAGAGGAATCATAAAACGAACCAGTGCATAAACGCCCAATTTCGCCATAATGGAGGAGAGCAAGAAAACGCCACCCGTTGGTGAGTTTGAGTACGTTTGAAGTAACCATGAATGAAATGGGAAAAGAGGAATTTTGATAGCAAAGGCAAGCATAAAACCAAAAAAGAGAAGTACCTTTTGCTCACGTGCGATGGTTGTAATATTGACCAAATCCGAGAGCGCAAAACTCCACATACCAAATTCATAGTAGTGTGCAACCCCCAAATAGAGAATGCTTACAAACATAAAGAGTGAACCCATGATGGTATAGATCGTGATTTTAAGTGTTGAAAAGACGCGATTGCCCGAGCCAAAAAGACCGATAATCATAAAGACCGGCAACAACATCGCTTCCCAAAAGAAATAAAACAGAAAAAGATCCAGAGAGAAAAGTGTTCCGCTAATACCTGTTTGAATAAAAAGCATACTAATCCAGTAACTTTTTGAGCGTTCATTTTTCCATAACAGTAAGTAAGCACTAGGAATAAGTGTCGCAATAAGCATTAAAATAATCAGAGAGAAACCATCAATTCCTAAGCTATACGAGATGCCGTAACTTTTTATCCACGCATAGTTCTCTTGGAATTGAATCGCTCCTGTGAGTTCAAAATGGGTATAGACATAAAGCGCCAATGCAAAAATGGTGAGCGAAACCATAAAGGCAACATTGCGTGTTGCGCGAGAATTGAGCGGCAACAACATCGCAACAAAGGCTGTAAGCATCGGTAAAAATATAATGATTGAAAGAATTCCTATACTCATTGTTCTACCCTAATACCAAAATCAAATAACACGATGCCACGCTAATGCCAAGCATCATAATCAGTGCGTAAAAGCGCACATGTGCATTTTGGACGATGGCAACCACGTGTCCCAGTTTGATGAAACCATGGCTGAGTCCCATAATGAAACGATCTACAAGGTTCACATCTAAACTCACCGCGATAAATTCACTGAGTTTTTGAATGGAGCGCACAAACAAGAAGTCATAAACCTCATCCACATAAAATTTATGATAGATGATGCCTTTTGCCTCTTCATGTTTAGAAAGATCGTAGAAACGAAATTTTTTATACGCAATGCCAATGCCTAAAAGTGAAACCGCTACATTGAGTGCCAAGAGTTGTAACTCCGTTTCATGGCTTACATGTAAAACTCTCATACCCCACTCGCCTAGCCAAGTCCCAATGAGATGAGAGCCTCCAAGAAGCGAAGGCAAGCCTAAAAAGCCCGCAAAGAGTGAACCCAAAGCAAGTACGACCAAAGGTGCTTTCATAACCCACGAAACATCATGCGGGTGGTTTACATGTAAAGCATTTTTTGCTTCAAAAACAACAAAAAAGAGTCGGAACATATAGTAAGCGGTCAAAACAGCACTGCACAGCGCAACAGCCCAAATCAGATACTCACCGCTACTAAATGCGACCAATAAAATCTCATCTTTACTGAAAAAGCCCGCAAAGGGAGGAATACCACTAATCGCCAAAGTCGCCATAAGCATCGTAGCGTAAACAACCGGTGTGACACGACGCATTTTGCCCATCTTAAAGATGTTTTGCTCATGGTGTAAAGCGATGATGACCGCACCTGCCCCCATAAACAGAAGTGCTTTAAAAAAGGCGTGGGTAAAGACATGAAAAAGCGCACTGCTGTAAGCGCCTAATCCAACGGCAATAAACATGTAGCCTAGTTGTGACATCGTCGAATACGCCAATATCTTTTTAATATCACTCTGTTTGGTCGCAATCACCGCGGCAAAAAGCGCACTAAACGCGCCGATGTAAGCGATGAAAAGACCGATGTTGGGAATGAGCTCATACAAGAAAGCAAAGCGAGCGACCATGTAAACGCCCGCGGTGACCATCGTTGCGGCGTGAATGAGCGCTGAAACAGGCGTAGGACCTGCCATAGCGTCAGGCAACCAAACGTAAAGAGGTATTTGAGCCGATTTTCCCATCGCACCAATGAAGAGTGTCACGCCTACAATTTCAACCATCCAAAGTGGCATCGAAGCCATTTTTTGCGCAATATTTTCATAGCTAAAGCCCGCTTCGGCACAGTAAAAGAAAAGAATTGCCAGACCGATTAAAAAACCTAGATCGCCCACACGGTTGACGATGAAAGCTTTATTGCCCGCAACAACGTTTGAATTATCTTGAAAATAGAAGCTAATGAGCAGGTACGAACAAAGTCCTACCCCTTCCCAGCCAATAAACATAATCAGTGGTCCATCGGCAAGGACTAACAGAAGCATGGAACTTAGGAAAAGGTTGAAGTAGAAGAAAAACTTACCATAACCCTTATCCTCACTCATATACGCGGTGGCGTAAAGGTGAATGAGCCAACCTACAAAGGTAATAAAAAGCACCATAAACAAAGAGAGCTTATCGCCCAAAAAGCCCATATAGATTTTGTATTCGCCAACACCTAACCACAAATAGGGCTGAAAGTGAAGCGGGGCATCATTCGTCGCAACAGATATAAACGCGATTACACCCATAATAAAACTCATCAACGGTGAAAGAAGCGCGGGCAAGGTAAACCAGTGTTTGTGTAATGGTATTTGGGTGATAGAAATCATATACAAAAACCCAATCAATACAGACGAGAGCAGAGGTGAGAGCACGATGCCTGCAAGAAGAGCACTCATACCGCCTCCTTTTGCGACAAGGTTCTAAACAGATCCGAATCTAAGGATTTTTTACGACGATAAAGCACAACAATAAGCGATAAAAAGACGCCCGCTTCAGCGGCAGCAATGGCGATAACCATCATTGCCATCACTTGCGAGCCCATATCGTTATGGTAATTGCTAAGTGCAACAAAAATGAGGTTGATCGCATTGAGCATCAGTTCGATGGACATGTAAATCACAAAGATATTTTTACGACTTATCACACCTAAAAGACCGATGGAAAAGAGTATCATCGCAACAACGATGTAGGCAAATATGCTATGAGTTATCATCATGCGTCTTCCTTTCGACCAAAGACAACAGCACCAATAAGTGCCACCAGAAGCAAAATAGAGATGAGTTCAAACGGTAAGAGCCAGTGGGTGAAAAGCTCCATGCCCAAAGGTTTGATCTTGCCAAAATCACTCGAAACCTCTTTTACATGTAAAGGCATTTTGTAAAAAGCACGCAAGATCAAAAAGTTTATCGGCAACAGTACCAGTGAGCCTAAAAAGAGGCTAATGTTTTTATTGGGCTCTTTGGGAAGATTCGCCTCTTTGATGTTTAAAAACATGATGATAAAAATAAAAAGTGTGAGAATCGCTCCAGCGTAAATGATGATCTGCACCATAAATAAAAACGAAGCACTTAAAAGAGCGAACAAGCCAGCCATCGCGATAATCGTCAAAATAAGACTGAGCGCACTGTGAACAGGTTGGTGTAAGCTTACCATACCGACAGCGCCAAGAATGGCAAAAAAACTCAGCAATAAAAAGAGAATGTCCATCATCTTTTTTTCTCCTCATTGGCTAAGAGCTGCTCTTTAGTGAGTACAAAATCTTCGCGTTTTTTGCCAATAAAACTAAAAATCCCACTGTCCATGCGAATAGCATCGCAAGGACATGCCTCAACACAGCCACCGCAAAAGACGCACTCTAAAAGGTCGATGTTAAAAAGCTCTGGCATTTTTTCATCGACACCATCGTCTCGCTCTTTCGCTTCAATAAAAATACACTCTGCAGGACACGCCGTTGCACACATAAAACAGGCAACACAACGTACACTCCCATCCTCTCGTTTGGTCAAGCGATGCGCCCCTCGGTAACGTTCACTGATGTCATGGGGTTGCTCTTCAGGGTAGTTGATGGTTTTGATCTCTGGCTTATCGCCAAGATTGGTGATGAAGTGCGAAAGGGTTGTTTTCATACCTCCAAAAATGGCAGGCAAATAAAGCTTTTCTTTAAAGGTATTGCCATGACGGTGAACGATTTTTATGCCCATCTACAGCTCCTTTACCACAACAATGATAGCACTGAGCACGATGTTGGCAATTGCCAAAGGCATCAGCACTTTCCAGCCAAGAGATTGCAACTGATCGTAGCGAAAACGAGGCAATGTCCAGCGCACCCACACAAAGACAAAATTCATAAAAAGAAGTTTCAGAGCGAACGTTGCGATTTGAATGACAGCAGTCGCCACATTGGTTGAAGTCTCACTAAGACCTAAGAAAAGCAATGTTCCAAGCCCAACAATCACAAGTATATTAATGCCTATTAGCCCTTTTTGTAAAAAGGCGCTCTCATGGTTTCTTATATCGCCTGCTTTATGCCAACAATTGTGTTTTTTGATCCAGCGCATCGCATAGAAGCTTGCCACAGGAAGCGAGACAATGAGAAAACTCAAAAGATAAGGCATGTACGTTTGAAGTGTTTGTGTGTTCAGAAATGGGAGATGATAACCACCCAAAAAGAGTGTCACTATAAGCGCACTGGAGGCACTCATCGCAACATATTCACCCACAAAAAAGAGTCCAAAACGCATAGCACTGTATTCGGTATGAAAACCGCCTACGATTTCGCTCTCACCCTCGGCTAAGTCAAATGGCGTACGATTGGCTTCAGCAAATGCCGTAATGATAAAAATAAGTGCCGCGATGGGTTGCACAATAATACCCCACGCAGGAATAAACCCAAACAGTAATTGCCCTTGGTACGTCACAATGTCACCTAGGTGAATCGAGCCGTATGTAATCAGCACTGAAACCAAAGAAAGACCCATCGCCGCTTCGTAACTGATGACCTGAGCACCCGCACGCATGGCGCCTAAGAGGGAATATTTGTTGCGACTCGACCAACCTCCTAGCATAATGCCATACACACTTAGTCCTGCAAAAGCTAAAAACCAAAGCACGCCCAAGTCCATCGGCAGACCCTGCATGATGAACCGCTCGCCGTTAAGGACGAGATCATCCGCAAATGGCATGACCATAAAGCTCAAAAAGGCTGAGGCAAAAACGATGACGGGTGCAAGGGAAAAGAAAAAACCCTCTTGAATGGCTTTGGCTTTAAAGTCCTCTTTGAAAACCAGTTTGAGCATGTCGGCAAAAGACTGAATAAGCCCACCCAAACGAATGCCGTTGATATGACAGCGATTGGGTCCCAAGCGATCTTGAATCAACCCCGCCACACGACGCTCAATCCAGACTAAAATAGGCGCAGCCCCTAGTGAAAAGAGTAGCGCTAGGATAATATTGATGATAATGACGGTAATGCTAAGGGTACTCATAGCGTTATCTTTGGTGCGTTTTTCAAATCGTCAAAGGAGATGTTTGGCATCACTTCATAAAAGAAGAGTTCCGCCTCCCAAACCTCTTTACATGTAAAGATTGTATCGCCCAAAATTGCTGCAATAATCGCTAGTAGTGTCTTATGCCCACGGTTATCAATAATAGCACAAGCACTGTGTTGCACATAGCCATCCACATTGATAAAACTACCTGCTCTTTTGGTATGCGATGCGATGGGTAAAACCAGTTCAACCTCTTTACATGTAACGTCGCATGAGGAACAGAGCGTGACAATATTTTTATCGTATCCGACTTCTTTAACCGTGTTTGCATCACTGCGCCCAATCAAAACCACAAGCTCCGCTTTTGCCAATGCTTCATCTAATTTTGCTTTGGAATCATCAATCCCCAAAAGAGGAAGCGCTCTGCCATTGGAAGAGCGATCGTTGCATTTTAAAAAGTCATCGCCAAAATGGGTATCAAAACGCTCAGGTTCATACGCACTTAGCGTGATTTCGTAGAGCTTTGCGAGCTTTTGCACTCTGACCATCTCTTCAAGCGAAAGATTGGATGAGATCAAAAAGAGTGTTTTACCCAGATGACGTTTTAAAAGGCGTAGAAGTTTTCCCTCTGCGTATTCATATTCGCTGATTTTACCGCGAATAAGTGCCATAAACTCAGCGTTTTCATTCTCTTTGTGGTAACTTAGTCTTCCTTCATCGCAGATAAAATAGCCATTAACTTTATCATTCAAGCGCGGGCGATAGCGGTATATCATCTCGTCTTTATATTTTTCTTTATGGTGATCGACAAAGAGTGAACACCCTCTAGCGCAGTGGTTGCAAATCGCCTCTTTGGTATTTAAAAACCAAACCCGCTTTTGAAAGCGAAAATCTTTGCTTGTGAGTGCTCCCACAGGGCAGAGATCAACCACATTCATCGCATAAGGGTTGGAGAGTTTGGAGCCTGGAAAAGTAGTAATAACCGAGTGATCGGCACGGGAAAGAACACCCAACTCACTCGTTTTAGTGATGTTTTTCGTAAAACGTACGCAACGGGTGCAAAGCACACAGCGTTCTTGATCAAGTACCACATTTGCACCCAAATCAACATGCTTCTGCCCTCTCGTTTTAGGCGTACTTAAACGACTTTCATACAACCCAACATCCATGTAATAATTTTGCAAAGAACACTCGCCTGCTTGATCGCAGATAGGACAGTCAATGGGGTGGTTGATGAGTTCAAGTTCGAGTATAGAGCGTTTAACGCGGTCGATATTGGCACCTTTCGTGCGAATAATCATTCCCTCTTTAATAGGCGTATCACAGGCGATTTGAGGACGTTTTTGCCCTTCAATTTCAACCATACACATACGGCAGTTCCCATCTTTTCCAAGAGCAGGGTGGTAACAAAAATGAGGAATGTTGATGTTATGCGCTAAAAGCTCCTCAATCAACAAAGCACCCTCTTTAACCTCTAATACTGTGCCATCTACCGTAATATGCGCCATTAAATGCTATCCTCATTTGGACGTAGTATTCCAATTCTAGCGAGCATAAACTTTAAAGTAGCTGTCGCTTCGGGTTTACGCAAATTTTACTCAAGAGATGTTAAACTCTACGGAGTTTTTTTAAAGGATAGCCCAATGCCATCACCTCGTTTTTTTAAAATTCTTGTCGTTGAAATTTTAGCTGTTGGTTTGATCGCTGCTTATGTGCTAATTGATGCAAAAGATGTGTACCAATGGTGGGTAGGTGAGACCAATTTTGTCAGTGCTAAAGCTTCATGCGATTTGCATGAAAGCGCATGCCAAGCTCTACTCAGTGATGGATCGGAACTTAGCTTGGATATCGAGCCCAAAAGCATTCCTTTGATGAAACCTTTGCATTTTAAAGTCACTTCAGCCATCGATTTACCGACCATCGAGATTAAGCTTTTTGCAACCAACATGAACATGGGGCTCCATACGATTAAACTTACAAAAAGTGCTCAAGGTGTTTATGAAGGAGAAGGAATGCTTCCTACATGTATTGTCGGAAATATGATTTGGCAAGCCAATGTTATACTCAACCAAAGCAGCCATAGCCAAGGAGCTATTTTTTCATTCAAAACAGATAAATAAAATTTAAAAGTTACATTTGTTACTAAAGGTAATCTTTCGAAAAATGAATGATTATTCATCATTTAGTCGGTAATGCGTTATCACTTTTTTAGTTATACTTGTTTCTTTATTTCAATTGGATTTAGAGGAGTTACTGCCGTGTCTATTACCCAAAGAGGTGATGAACTTCACTTTGACGAAAATCTTTTTATAGTCTCAAAAACTGACCTACAAGGCAGAATTACCTATGCTAATGATCTTTTTATTCAGATCTCTGGCTATCAAGAAAAAGAGTTGATTGGCGCACCGCATAATATTTTGCGTCATCCTGATATGCCAAAAGCTATTTTCAAAATTCTATGGGAACGCGTCCAAGCGGGCAACGAAGTTTTTGCTTATGTGAAAAATCGCACTAAATCCAATCAATACTACTGGGTCCATGCTTATATTACCCCTATTATCGATACTAAAACCAAGCAACTTATTGGTTATCACTCTGTTAGACGCGCTCCAAGCGCTAAAGGAATTGAAGTGATTGCCCCTTTGTATAAAAAAATGCTTGATGCAGAAGCAAGAGGCGGCATTCAAGCTTCTCGTACTCTACTAGATAACACTCTATCTCAACTAAAGGTCAGTTATGATGCCTTCATCCTCTCTTATGAATAGATCTTCGCTCGCTAAAGTACAAGATGCCAACCTTATATCGCTTGTTATTTTTTTTATTGCATTTTGTTTAGAAGTTACTTTTAACGGTTTCCACTGGATTCAAATTATCAACCTGACCAACTTTGCGCTTGGCTGGTTTATGTTTGTTAATATTCGTAAAGTTCAAAAGACCATTCACGCATTAGCAGATATCGTACACGATAGTTCCAGAGGTCAACTGCATGGTAGAATCGTCAATGTCAATGACGGAGGCGAACTTAAAACTCTTTGCTCTAACATGAACTCACTTTTAGATAATTTTGAGCTCGTCACGAAAGAGATTAAATCCACTATTCAAGCCGCTTCACACGAAGATTTTACGCGTAAGATTTTGCAAAAAGGTATGCACGGTGAATTTAAAGAGCAGACCAATATGGTAAACCAATCGGTTCATGCGATGCAACAAACGCATGAATTTATCGCACGTAACACACTCAATGCAGAACTCGCTCAAATCAGCAGCGGCTCCAATGACTTTTCGACCGTTCAATCCAACCTAACCACCATTGTTGAGCGTCTTAAAGAGATCGCCCATGATGGTGAAATTTATGCAGAGGAGACCAAGGGAAGTTACCAAAACCTTCGTGATACGATTGCTAAAATCACCTCTTTGGTAGAATTTGTGAATCAAAATGAGCAAAGCATTGGTGTACTCGCACAGCGTACTCGTGACATCAGTAACGTGGTTGATATGATTAATGACATCGCTGATAAAACCAATTTACTTGCGCTTAATGCTGCTATTGAAGCGGCACGTGCGGGTGAACATGGACGTGGCTTTGCCGTTGTTGCCGATGAAGTTCGCAAACTGGCTGAGACAACCCAAAAAGCGACCGCTGAGATTGCTGTTTCCATTAAAATGCTCCAACAAGAGACCGCAGGCCTAGAAACCAATGCTGATGCCATGAAAAGTGATGCGGATGCGTCAACCAAAACACTTGATAAATTAAGCACAACTTTTAATAGCCTTATTGCCCACTCGAACACTACTTCAACCAACATCAATACCATTCAGCAAACCATCTTTATTACCTTAGCAAAGATGAACCATGCTATCTTTAAATCCAATGCGTACAGTGCCGTTTATGTCAATGACAAAGATGCGGCATTCCAAAACCATGAAACGTGTAGCCTTGGCGAGTGGTATCTCAAAGATGGTCAAAAAATCTTTGGCGATACGCAAAGCTTTAAAGCGCTTTACAAACCACATCAAAGCTTCCACACACATGTGCTTGAGGTGGCTAAACTGATTCGCAGTACCTCATCGAATCTTTTGGATGAAAAAGAGCAGATTATTAACTACTTTAAAGAGGTTGAGAGCGAGAGTAAAATACTCTTCGGTACTCTTGATGCCATGATTGCGGAAAAAAACGCACAAGCCTAAACAAACTTTACATGTAAGAATTTTTTCTTACATGTAACCTCTTTTTTGACAACACATTTTGCATACAATCAAGCATAAAGCATCAAATCGTTATCATAAAATCAAAAAGAGTTTATATGGATTCGTTGTCACTCACAACCCAGCCTATACCAACACTTCTACGTCAACTCTCGATTCCTTCCAGCCTCGGCATGCTTTTTAATACACTCTACAATATCGTCGATACTTACTATGCAGGGCTTATTTCTACTGAAGCGCTCGCCGCACTTTCTGCCTCCTCCTTTCTTTTCTTTTTTGTTATTGGACTTGCGTATGGCGGCACAAGTGCGCTTACGGCACTTATCGGTCATGCCTATGGAAAGCAACACTTTTTTTTAGCAGGATTGATTGCTAAAAAAGGAGTTGCTTTGATTATTGGCATAGGCATGATAATGGGGCTTTTAGGGTTTTGTTTTGCATCAGAGTTACTCACATTAATCGGTACAGAAGAGCGTTACCACGCATTAGCACTTAGCTTCATTGAAGTCATTTTATTAGGCTCTGCTCTTTTCTTTGCCAACTTTGCACTCAACAGTGTTCTTGTAGCAACAGGCGATACAAAAAGTTATCGCAATACACTTATCTTTGGCTTTTTTGCCAACATTGTGCTCAATCCACTCTTCATCTATGGATGGGGATTTATTCCTTCACTTGGAATTGCAGGCATTGCATTATCAACGGTTTTGGTACAAATGATGGGCGCAGCTTACCTTCTTTTCAAAAGCCTGCAAACAGGGCTGATTAACTTTACATGTAAAAAGCATTTTTACCCTGATAGACGCATTTACAAAGAATTGATACGTCAAGCCACACCCCCTGGACTTAACATGTTAATGATGTCATTTGGCTCATTGATTGCACTTCATTTTGTCACACTTTATGGGTATCAAGCTGTGGCTGGCTATGGCATTGGGTACCGTGTCGAGCAGTTGATGTTACTTCCAGCTCTTGGCATCAGCAGTGCGGTACTAAGCCTAGTATCCAATAACATGGGAGCAGGAAAAATGGAACGCGTGCGCCAAACGCTTTTGTACGCACTTGGGTATGGTTACACGATAAGCATTGTGGGAATGATGATTTTATGGCTTAGTGGTAAGTGGTTTGTGGCGCAATTTAACCCAACACTTGAAGTGATTCAGTACGGAACAACGTATATCTATGTGATGCTCTTTCTTTTTTGTGGCTATGTAACCCATTTTGCCTGCGTTGCAACACTCCAAGGCATCAAAAAGCCGACGATGATTTTCTATGTTGGTTTTTTCCGTCAAATCTTAGCGCCAAGCCTTGTTTATACACTCATTGTCACTTACTTTGAGCTCTCATTTGTGTGGATGTGGATTGGACTTGCATGTATTGTTTACAGCTCTGCCCTAGCCTTTTTATACTATACCTATACGAAACTCAATGATGCAGTTATTGCCTCAACGCCCAATGGCTAAAGCATAAAGAACCATCCCATCACTCTGAAGGAATTCTGCTACTTCTTCATCATAGTACGCGCCAATACCGCTACACCCAAAGCCCATGTATTCACTGATTAGGTAAAGTCTATGCCCTATAATGCCTGCTTTTTGTATCATTGCTTGGTAATTTTGTGCATCATGTCCCACTAAAAAAAAGGTTACCCCACTTTTCTCTCCCAACGCTTGTTCCAAACAGAGATAACCCGCTTTGCGTGCAAAATCACCGTTTTGTAGATATTTTCCCTCTTTCCAAATGCCTTGCCCCATCCCTTCAACGCGATTAATAATCGCATAAATTTCAACATCGACATCACAATCAGAAACAATAGGTTGGCTTATGTAGGCAATTGCTTCTAAAAACTCCTCTTCCAAAAGTGGCTTTTGGGTAAATTCACGAATCGAACGTCGCTTCCAGATGGCTTGTTTTAAACGCTCTTTATCCACATCAAACAACGCCATCTTCGTTTGAAACTTTGGGGTAAGTTCACATGTCATGGCGTAACTATCTTCAATGAACCTATTTTTTTCAAACCCACCTGTACCATCGACATAGGGTAATTGCATCAATAGTGCTTTACATGTAAAGGTTTTATCTTCCTCTCCTACAATGGCTGATGAGAGAAAAAACTCCTCTGAGCCAAAACCAAAAAGCTTATTGAGAGCTTTTTTTTCAATGGCATAAAGAATGCGATAAGGCGTATTATTGAGTGTGCATGAAGCTTCAAGCGTGCCTATCATGTGCCCCGTATCGTGTAAACAGTACCTAAAAGCACGATCACGGTATTTCCATGAAGAGCGGTAGTAAAGTGCTGAGAAAAGAAACACACAACCTATTACTCTCTTTACATGTAAAAAGGGCTCAACCCCTTCTTCTTCATCTAAAGGATGTAATAAAACAAGTGCTGATTCGTAAGGTGAAAGATGGTAAATGCCATCCTTAAAGCCTTTAACACCACGTATTTGCACATAGACTTCCGTAGGATAAAGCGCTCCTGCACTAGGATTTGTTCGTAAAGCATACGTCACGCCAGGGTAGCTTTTCTGAGCCGTGACACCACCAATAAGATAAAAAAAACGATGTTCTGGATTTTGTTTATCGAGTGTAATGCGCGTCAATGTTTCTGTGTAACGCTTATACTGTCGAGGTTGATGTTCCCAGTCAATGCTATGCAACTGAGTGCGAACAGAGCGATACGTGTGTACTGTTTGAGCATGGTAGGCTAACATAAAAGCTCCTTTATGCCAATAATATTTAAAAGGAGTTGTAAATTGCCTCAAAAAAGAAGCTTACATGTAAAGAAAAGGAGGAGTTAATAAAATGAGGTGGTGTCCCCAGCGCGATTCGAACGCACGGCCTTCAAATTAGGAATTTGATGCTCTATCCTGCTGAGCTATGGGGACAAAAGGTAAAAAATGGAGTAAAAAAAAAGCCGAATGCGTTTTCACACATTCGGCTTCTAAAAAATGGCGTATTAGCCGTTACGTTTTTTGATAATCTCTTCTGCAACGTTTCTAGGAACTTCATCATAATGATCGAATTCCATAGAGTAAGAAGCACGACCTTGTGTTTGAGAACGAAGGTCTGTAGAGTAACCGAACATTTCAGCCAATGGGCAGAATGCGTTAACAATTTTGTTACCACTTCTATCATCCATAGAGTTGATTTGTCCACGTCTTCTGTTAAGATCGCCGATAACATCACCCATAAAGTCTTCTGGAGTCTCAACTTCAACTTTCATAATTGGCTCAAGAATAACTGGTTTTGCTTTTCTACAACCCTCTTTGAAGCCCATTGAAGCAGCCAATTTAAATGCCATCTCAGATGAGTCAACATCATGGTAACTTCCATCATAAAGTGTAACTTTAACGTCTTCCACTTTATAACCAGCAAGAACACCTGCTTGAAGTGATTCTTTGATACCTTTATCAACAGCTGGAATAAATTCTTTTGGAATCGCTCCACCTTTGATATCGTTAATAAATTCATAACCAGCACCTGCATCTTGAGGTTCGATTTTGAGGTAAACGTGACCGTATTGACCGCGACCACCAGATTGTTTTGCGTATTTGTACTCTTGGTTAACAGATGCACGAATTGTCTCACGGTAAGCAACTTGTGGTTGACCAACTTCAGCACTTACTTTAAACTCACGTAACATACGATCAACAAGAATCTCTAAGTGAAGCTCACCCATACCAGAAATGATGGTTTGACCACTCTCTTCATCTGTCTCAACTCTAAAGCTTGGATCTTCTTGAGCAAGTTTTTGAAGTGCAATACCCATTTTCTCTTGATCCGCTTTTGTTTTAGGCTCAACGGCAACAGAGATAACAGGGTCTGGGAATACCATTCTCTCTAGAATTACAGGATCTTTTTCGCTAGCAAGTGTATCACCAGTAAGTGTGTCTTTAAGACCTACAACCGCACCAATCTCGCCAGAGTGAAGAACTTTGATCTCTTCTCTTTTGTTCGCATGCATTTTTAGTAAGCGACCAATTCTCTCTTTTTTATCTTTGGTTGTGTTGTAAGCATAACTTCCGCTTTCCAATGAACCACGGTAAACACGAACGAATGTTAACTGACCAACAAATGGGTCGGTCATAATTTTAAATGCAAGAGCGGCAAATTCACCTTCATCAGTTGAATCAACAACACACTCGCGTCCATCATCATACTCGCCTTTAATCGCATGTACTTCAGTAGGAGCTGGCATATAATCAATAACAGCATCTAACATCGGTTGAACACCTTTGTTTTTAAACGCTGTTCCACAAATCATAGGAATAAATGTCATTGCAAGACATCCCGCTTTAATACCTGCTTTAATCTCAGCTTTGGTGAGTTCTTCGCCACCAAGATATTTTTCCATCAACTCATCACTGGTCTCAGAAACGGCTTCAACCATTCTCTCACGGTACTCTTTCGCTTTATCAGCAAGATCAGCTGGAATTTCAACAACTTGGTAGTTTGAACCCATTGCTGCATCATCATCCCAAACAAGTGCTTTCATCTCAACGAGATCAACAACACCTTTGAAGTTTTCTTCTGCACCAATAGGAATTTGAATTGGCACTGGATTCGCTTTTAAACGATTTTTAATTTGCGCTTCAACATTATAAAAGTCTGCACCAACACGGTCCATTTTGTTAACAAATACCATTCTTGGAACTTGGTAACGATTGGCTTGTCTCCAAACTGTCTCAGATTGTGGTTGAACGCCACCAACTGCACAAAATACAGCTACAGCGCCATCAAGAACACGCATAGAACGCTCAACTTCAATGGTGAAGTCAACGTGGCCCGGAGTGTCGATAATGTTAATTTGGTGATCTTTCCATGTACATGTTGTCGCAGCAGAAGTAATGGTAATACCTCTCTCTTTCTCTTGCTCCATCCAGTCCATTGTTGCAGCACCATCATGTACCTCACCAATTTTGTGAGAGATACCGGTGTAAAAAAGGATTCTTTCTGTTGTTGTGGTTTTACCTGCATCAATGTGCGCAGCAATACCGATGTTTCTAACCATTCCAATAGGGGTATTTCTTGCCATTATAATTTCCTTGTTATATTAGGAGTGTAGTTCGTGAAGAGAGGGAATGTGCGTCATAGAGACGAACATTCCCATCACCATTTTACCAGCGATAGTGAGCAAACGCTTTGTTTGCTTCTGCCATTTTATAAGTATCTTCTTTTTTCTTAAAGGTAGCGCCTCTACTATTAGCCGCATCTAAAAGTTCATTGGCCAACCTCTCGATCATGGTTCTCTCACTTCTTTTGCGTGAGTAAGAAACCAACCATCTAAGAGCCAATGCTTGTTGACGAGTTGTTCTAACTTCGACTGGAACTTGATATGTTGCTCCACCGACACGTCTGCTTTTTACTTCCATAACAGGCTTAACGTTATCGATAGCTGCATTAAAAATTTCAATACCTTTTAGAGTTCCACTTCTTTTTTCAGCGAGTTCTAATGAACCGTAAAATACTTTAGTAGCAACACTCTTTTTTCCATCGAGCATCAACGCATTGATAAACTTTGTGATAATCTTGCTATTGTAGATTGGATCTGGTAATACTTCTCTTACAGGAGCTTTTCTTCTTCTCATTATATTTCCTTCAAATTTTTTGAAAATTTTACTCAAATGATGTCAAAACAAAGGACATCACCTGCTGTTAAATTTATTTAGCTTTTGGTCTTTTTGTACCGTATTTACTTCTAGACACCGTTCGTTTTGCAACACCTGAAGTATCAAGCGCACCACGTACGATATGGTACTTAACACCTGGTAAATCTTTTACCCTACCGCCACGTACCAATACAATGGAGTGTTCTTGTAGGTTGTGTCCCTCGCCACCGATGTAGCTAATGACTTCAAAACCGCTAGTCAATTTGACTTTGGCAACTTTTCTCAAAGCAGAGTTTGGTTTCTTAGGAGTTGTCGTATAAACTCTTGTACAAACGCCTCTTCTTTGAGGGCACTTATCAAGTGCAGGTGATTTTGATTTTTTAATCACCTTTTTTCTCTCATTTCTGACGAGTTGGTTAATGGTTGGCACATTATTTCCTTTATTTTGTAAAAAATAGGTGCTAATTTTATTTAAAAATAGCTTAAAAAAAGGTTAAGTTAAGGGAACCTTAACTTAACCTCTACTTGGGTTTAATTCGATATTAAATTGTTTGTTCTGATAAAGACCGGTTCCTACTGGAATCATACGTCCTAAGATAACATTTTCTTTAAGATCTTCAAGCATATCCATCTTACCAGCGATACTCGCTTCAGTAAGAACTTTTGTTGTCTCTTGGAATGAAGCTGCAGAGATAACACTATCACTACCAATCGCTGCACGCGTAACACCTAAAAGTGTTGGTTCAGCAATGGCTGGCTCTCCACCCATTTTCATAACCGCTTCATTTTCTTCTCTAAAACGTCTTCGGCTAATCAAATCTCCCATGATGAACTTCGTGTCACCACTATCGACAATTCTTACCTGACGAAGCATTTGAGAAACGATAACCTCAATGTGTTTATCGTTAATCGCAACACCTTGTCCACGGTAAACTTGTTGAATTTCACTGATAAGATAATAGTGAAGTGCTTTCTCACCCATAATACGTAAAATATCATGACTTGAAATAACACCATCTGTTAATCTCTCACCTGCATGCACAAATTCGCCCGATTGAACGTGGATTTGCGTATTTCTATCAACAAGATACTCAACACTTGTACCATCATTGGCTTCAATGATAATACGCTCTTTAGAACGTAGTGGCTTACCAAAACGAATCGTTCCATCAATCTCCGCAATAACGGTTGCATTTTTAGGACGACGTGCTTCAAAAAGTTCACTAATACGTGGAAGACCACCGGTAATATCTTTCGATTTTGCAATCGCTTTAGGTGTTCTACCGATCAAATCAGCTAAACCAACAGTAACGCCATTTTGAACGAAAATCGCTGTTTTTGGCTCCAATTGGTACTTAACAATCTCACCATTTTTATTCGCAATGATGATCGTTGGTTTCATGCCACTTGGTAAATATTCGTTAATCACAAGTCTACTTTGACCTGTCATGTCATCGAATTGCTCTGTTGCACTAATGCCTGGTTCAATATCTTCAAACGTAATCGTACCCGCATCTTCAGCAATAATTGGTGTTGAATACGGATCCCACTCAGCAATTGTAATTTGTTCACTTGTTGATGGATACGCAAGCAATGTTTTTGAATCAACCATGCTATTGTCATTGACATCAATAATCGAATCGCGAGGAATGTAGTGACGAATTGCTTCTCTATCATCTTCATCTGCGATAACGGCAAAAATACCTTTTTCTTTAACAGGATCGCCTTTTTTGATCTCATGGATACGATCCAAATAATCTCCGCGAAGCTTGTAGTATTTGACAACACCCTTTGCTTCAGCATGAATTTTTTGGATAATCGGCTCACCATTTTTTACTTTAAGCTCACTCGCATAAGGAATACGGCTTGGAACATTCCAGCCTTCTTTAATAACCTCTACGATGCTTTCATTGGCTTCAACCACATCACCACTGACGTAAGGGATGTAGAATTTACCTTCAATTTTACCGCTAACACCTGCAAGCTCATTTGGTTTAGCAAAGTCACTTTTACGAAGTGTATAACGGATATTCTCGCCTGCACTTGTAATCGTAATCGCTGTCTCTTCATGCGCTGTATCAATCTCAATCGTACCTTTAAACGGTGCTTTGATCTTTGGCTCAACAAGTAAGACAGCCGCATTTCTACGGTTAGCAACGATATTTTTGCCCTCTTTAGTCACATAGGTTTTTACATTGTAATAACGAATGAAACCCTCTTTTTGTGCAATAACTTGGCGATCTTGAGATTCCGTTGATGCCGTACCACCGATGTGGAATGTACGAAGTGTCAACTGTGTACCTGGCTCACCAATGGATTGAGCTGAAATAATACCAACCGCTTCACCAGGGCGAACCAATGTGCCCTCAGCCAAGTTCGTACCATAACATTTAGCACAAACACCTTTTTTAGCTTTACATGTAATCGGTGTACGAATAACAACCGACTTAATGCTTGCCTCTTTAAGGGCTTGTGCGCTCTTCTCATCAATCAATGTTCCCTCTGTGAAAAGAACTTCGTTGGTAATCGTATCAATAACATCTTCTGCAAGAACACGACCTGTTGCTCTCTCATACAATGACTCTACAAGCTCACCACTCTCGCTGATTTCGGTAATCTCAACACCTTCGTGTGTACCACAATCATCCATCGTAACTTTAACGTTTTGCGCAACGTCAATAAGTTTACGTGTCAAGTAACCCGCATTCGCTGTTTTAAGAGCGGTATCAGCTAAACCTTTACGAGCACCGTGCGTTGAAATAAAGTACTCAAGAACGTTTAGACCTTCACGGAAGTTTGAAATAATTGGTGTTTCAATAATACTTCCATCCGGTTTCGCCATAAGACCCCTCATACCAGCTAACTGTCTGATTTGAGCAGCAGAACCCCTAGCACCAGAGTCCGCCATCATATAAATAGAGTTAAATCCACCTTTATGACTCTCTGTAAGCTTCATCATCTCAGAAGCCACATCGTTGTTTGTATCCGTCCAAATATCAATAATTTTGTTATAACGCTCTTGCTCTGTTAATAAACCAGAACTGAACTGTTTTTGGATTTCACGTACTTTTTTCTTCGCTTCTTTGATCTTTTTCACTTTTGTTTCAGGAACACGAATATCATCAATAGAGACTGAAATTCCTGATTGTGTTGCATATTTAAAACCAAGATTTTTGAGGTTATCCAAGAATCCTGCAGTGATACCAATACCACCCTCTTTAAAGATATGATCAACCAAACCACCGATATTTTTCTTTTTCAACACTCTATTCCACTGTTCTTCAGGAACAAATTCTGGCAAGATTGATTTTAAGATCAAACGACCTGCTGTTGTAAAGAGTACTCTATCGTTAATTCGTGTCTTAATTTTTGCATGAATATCCAAGAATCCTGCATCAATGGCAATATGCACTTCATTGATATTGGCAAAAATCTTATTTGAACCTTTTGCATTTGGCTTCTCTAAGGTTAGATAGTAAAGACCCAAGACCATATCTTGTGTTGGAACCGTTACCGCTTTACCAGAAGCTGGAAGCAAGATGTTCATTGAACTAAGCATCAAAATCTTACACTCAGCAATTGCCTCTTGTGATAATGGAACGTGAACCGCCATTTGGTCACCGTCGAAGTCCGCGTTGAAGGCAGAACATACAAGAGGATGCAAACGAATCGCTTTTCCATCAATCAAAACAGGATGAAACGCTTGAATTGAGAGTTTATGAAGTGTAGGCGCACGGTTTAACATAACCGGATGACCTTTAACCACTTCTGCTAGACACTCCCAAACTTCATTCGTTTTCATGTCGATCATTTTCTTCGCTTGTTTAACCGTTGTCGCATAGCCTTTTTCTTCAAGACGCGCTAACAAATGTGGTTTGAAAAGCTCCAATGCCATCTGTTTTGGAAGACCACACTGATCCATTTTCAAGTTTGGTCCAACAACGATTACTGAACGACCTGAAAAGTCAACCCTTTTACCAAGTAGGTTCTGACGGAAACGGCCTTGTTTACCTTTGATGATCTCAGAAAGCGATTTTAAAGGACGCTTATTAGCTCCTTTTACCGCATTCGCACGACGTCCATTATCAAAAAGCGCATCGACAGCTTCTTGAAGCATTCTTTTTTCATTGCGAATAATAATCTCAGGAGCATCTAGTTCCATCAAACGTTTCAAACGAGCATTTCTGTTAATAACACGACGATACAAATCATTGACGTCACTTACCGCAAACTTTCCACCATCCAGTGCCACAAGTGGTCTAAGATCTGGCGGAAGAACTGGCAACATTGTAATCATCATCCACTCAGGGCGGTTGCCGCTGTTAAGGAATGCTTCAACAACTTTTAAACGTTTTACAATCGTTTTTTTCTTTGCTTCTGAACTCGTTTGGTTAATCTCTTCTTTAAGTTGTCCAAGAATTTCAACGAGATCAAGGCTCGCTAATAAATCGCGAATAACTTCACCACCCATTTTAGCCACAAAACCAGTATCCCCAAATTTTTGCTCTAATGCTTGGTATTGCTCTTCATTTAAAACATCATATATAGCTACTTTGTTTTTATTTTCAGCATCGTAAAAAGCTTCACCTGCATGCTCAACAATGTATGCTTCATAATAAAGTACGCGCTCAAGATCTTTCATCTTAACGCCAAGAAGTGTTCCCACACGACTTGGAAGTGAGTTAACATACCAAATATGCGCCACAGGAGTTACTAACTCAATGTGACCCATACGTGAACGTCTAACTTTTGTGCTGGTTACTTCAACACCACACTTCTCACACTTGATGCCTTTGTAACGCATCTTTTTGTATTTTCCGCACAGACATTCATAATCTCTGACGGGTCCAAAGATTTTCGCACAAAAAAGGCCATCGCGCTCAGGTTTGAGCGTACGATAGTTAATGGTCTCAGGCTTTTTGACCTCACCATAACTCCATGAGCGAATTTTCTCAGGACTAGCAAGTTTTAACTGAAATGCTTTAAAATCCCTTGGTCTGCTCTCTTCGTGAATCTCAATTGGTTCTAGTCGCTTCATCTTCTTCCACCTCGTCATAAATCTCAACATCTAAAGCCAAAGACTTCAACTCATTCGTTAAAACATAGAATGTTTCAGGAATACCAGTTTGAGGGACATTTTCACCTCTTGTGAGTGCTTTATAAGCTAAAATACGTCCTTCAACATCATCCGATTTAACGGTCAACATCTCTCTTAGAGTATGTGCAGCACCGTATGCTTCAAGTGCCCATACCTCCATCTCACCGAATCTTTGTCCACCAAAGAGTGCTTTACCACCAACTGGTTGTTGTGTAACCAATGAGTATGGTCCAGTACTTCTTGCGTGAACTTTTTCATCAACTAAGTGGTGAAGTTTTAACATATACATATAGCCCACGTTGACTTTTTCATGCATTTTTTGACCGGTCATACCATCGTACAAATCAGTCTTTCCATCGGTATCAATTTTTGCCATTTCAAAAAGTTTTTCAAACTCTTCAACGTTAACACCCTCAAAAATTGGTGTCGCAAATTTAACACCTCTGCTCCAGTCTCTCGCGTAAATCAATAATTGTTCATCATCCACTTTATCAATAAATTTCTTTGCATCCATCAGTTTTGCAACATCAGCAATGCTAATCATTTTTTCGCGAAGTGTTTTAATCCAATCACCTTGTTTCTCTTTGAAGATCTCTTCAATTTGATTACCCAAACGTTTACCAACAAGACCTAAGTGAACCTCGAGAATTTGTCCGATGTTCATACGACTTGGAACGCCCAGTGGATTTAAAACGATGTCGACAATCTCACCATTTTTGAGGTAAGGCATATCAACTTCACGAACGATATTAGAAACAATACCTTTGTTACCGTGACGTCCAGCCATTTTATCGCCGACTTTAAGTTTACGCTTTGTTGCCACATAAACTTTAACAAGCTTGACGACACCGCTTGGTAAAATATCGTCTTTTTCAATGATATTAAGCTTCTCATCGTGCTCTTCTTTGAGTTTTTTCTTCTCATTTTGGAAGTACACTTTAAGGTCTTTATACTCATCTTGGATCTCATTTGAGAATGCTTTTACAATTGAATTGATTGAGAAACGATTAACATTATGAAGGTCTTCAGCTTTGATAAAACCGCCTTTTTTATAGCTTGTTTTACTGATTTCTTGATCTTCATTCAATGGATTTCTAAGAAGCAACGCATTAATACGTAACATCTCTTCTCTATCTAACATCAAAAGTTTATCATGATGTTCACGGTCTAATATCTCTTTTTCTTGCTCATAAGCTTGAACAGCACGTGGATCTTTGTCATAACCTTTTTTCGTAAAGATTTTAACATCAACAACGATACCCTCTAACGAAGGTGTTGCATAAAGTGATTTATTGACAACATGTCCTGCTTTTTCACCAAAAATTGCGCGTAAAAGTCTCTCTTCCGGTGTTGGTTTAACTTCACCTTTTGGTGACACTTTACCCACTAAAATCATACCTGGAGAAACGTAAGTACCTACTTTTACAATACCGCTATCATCAAGGTGCGCTAGCTCTTCTTCTTTGACGTTTGGAATATCTTTAGTGATCTCTTCCACACCGTCTTTAAGTTCGCGTGCTTCAACCTCTTTTTCATAGATATGAACGCTGGTAAAAGCATCTTCACGAATCATACGCTCAGAGATAACAATCGCATCTTCGTAGTTATATCCATTCCAAGGCATAAAGGCAACCATTGCGTTTTTACCGATAGCAAGTTCACCTTGATCCATACTTGGACCATCAGCGATAACGCCACCCGCTTCAACCATATCACCTTTTCTTACAATGACTTTTTGAGTAAAGGTTGTATTTTGGTTGGTTCTAAGATTCTTTTGAAGTGCGTAATGGTCGATAAATGCACCACCTTCATCTTCGCCTAGAATGTAGACATTTTTATTATCAACTTTTTCAACAACACCTGCACGTTTTGCTTTAATTGCTTCCCATGAGTCACGAGCCGCAATTTTTTCAACACCTGTACCGACTAATGGCGCATCAGATTTAACGAGTGGCACGGCTTGACGCTGCATGTTTGAACCCATCAATGCACGGTTCGCATCATCATGTTCCAAGAATGGAATAAGTGAAGCTGCAACACCGGCAATCATCATCGAAGAAAGGTCGATCAAATCAACTTTTTCTTTTTCAATCAATACGGTTTCACCGTCAATTCTAACTTCAATCAAATCTTCAACAATTTCATTGTTTTCATTAATCTTAGTACTTGCAGGAGCAATAACTAAGCCCTCTTCTTGGGTTGCGGTAATATAAATGATTTCGTCTGTAATGGTTGCATTCTCAACTTTACGGTAAGGAGCTTCCACAAAACCTAGATCATTTACTTTTGCATACATTGAAAGAGTATTGATCAAACCGATGTTTTGACCCTCTGGCGTTTCAACCGGACAAATTCTTCCGTAGTGTGTTGGGTGAACGTCACGTACTTCAAAGCCAGCGCGTTCTTTTACCAAACCGCCCTCACCAAGAGCTGAAAGTCTTCTTTTATGCGTAATTTCACTGAGTGGATTTGTTTGATCCATAAATTGTGACAATTGTCCGCTTGAGAAAAATTCTGCAATCGCAGAAGTAATCATTTTAGAGTTAATCAAATCATGTGGCATCAACTCTTCAACACTACCGCTAAGAGCTGTAAATTTATCACGAATCGCTTTTTGCATTTTGATCAAACCAGCATGAAGTTCATTCGCTAGTAATTCACCAATAGCTCTAATTCTTCTATTACCCAAGTGATCACGATCATCGATATGACCTTGACCATTTTTAACTTTAATCAAGTATTTCGCTGTTTTGATAATATCTTCACTCGTCATAATCGTCACATACTCAGGCACTGAAAGTCCTAATTTGTGATTCATTTTCATACGGCCAACTTTCGTTAAATCGTATCTTTCTGAGTTAAAGAAAAGGTCTTTTACAAATGTTTTTGCAGCTTCTTTGGTAACAGGCTCACCCGGTCTCATAACTTTGTAGATACGAATAGCAGCTAAGTCATTCTCATCTTCAATACTCTCAGTTTGGCGGAGTAATTTAAGCGTTTCGGTGTCTGCAATAAATGAGTTAATGATCGCATCATCCACACCACTTGCAAGATCATTGGCAATTTCGATCACTTCGCATTTTTGCTCAATAATTTTTGCTAATTTGCCTTCGTCAAGCTGTGTAAGGGTATCGTAAAGTACTTCACCGCTCTCTTGATCAATAATCGGGGAAGAGAGGAAACGATTGACCAAAATTTCAACAGGATATTCGATAAATTTGATACCATCTTCAATAAATTTTTCTGCTTTTTTACGTGCGAGACGTTTGCCCGCAGCTAAAAGAAGGTTACCATGTTCATCTTTAAGGTCAAAGTCAACACGACCAAGGAAATTATCCGCTGAAAATTCAATTAAAAATTTGTTCTCACGAATCATAATGTTAAGCACAGGGTAAAAAAGTTTTAAAATATCTTGTTTGCTGTATCCAAGTGCTCTAAAAAGAATAGTGATAGGAACTTTTCTGCGTTTGTTAATTCTAACGAAAAGTGTGTCTTTTGCATCATACTCAAAGTATAACCAAGAACCACGATCAGGAATAATTTGAGCATTGTAAATCAGTTTATTAGCAACCGTTGGGCTCTCTTCCTCTTTGAAGATAACACCAGGGCTTCTGTGAAGCTGATTAACAACAACTCTCTCAACACCGTTGATGATAAACGAAGTCCGCTCTGTCATCAATGGAATCTCTCGGATAAAAATTGCTTGTTCTTTAATATCTTTTACACCCGTTTTTTCACCGGATTTTTCATCTTTATCCCAAAGGATAAGACGAATGTTCATTTTTAAGCTGACAGAATACGTAAGTCCACGCTCCATACATTCGCGGACGGTATATCTAGGTTTTCCAACTTCTGATCCAACATATTCTAAAGTAAGTCTATTTTGGGGATCATGAATAGGAAAAATAGATTTAAAAACCTTCTCTACGCCACTCTCTTCTTTGAGATTTTCAACATTTAAAAACTGTTCGTAACTCTTTTGTTGAAGTTGGAGTAGATTTGGTACATCAATTTTTTTTGGGACTTTGGAAAAATCAACTCGTAAGCGATTTCCAGATTTTAGGCTATTTAACATGAGTCTACCTCGTGTAGTTGTTTGAAAAGGGCAGTGGGTTCATCTATCGCTTGATAGATGTTATAACGACTAATAAATTTCCAGAAAAAAAGTTTTGAAAGAGAAGCCAAAGGCTTCTCTTAAAGTAATAAAATTACTTGATTTCAGCGACAGCGCCAGCTTCTTCAAGTTTCTTTTTGATCTCTTCAGCGAGTTGTTTAGATACACCCTCTTTAATTGTTGTAGGAGCGCCTTCAACTGCATCTTTAGCCTCTTTAAGACCAAGACCTGTGATTTCTCTAACAACTTTAATAGCGTTGATTTTTTTCTCGCCGCCATCTTTAAGGATAACATCAAACTCAGTTTTCTCTTCTGCAGCTTCAGCAGCAACAGCTGCGCCAGCGCCTGCAACCATAACTGGAGCAGCAGATACACCGAATTTCTCTTCGAAATCTTTTACTAATTCACTTAGTTCAAGTACACTAAGACCTGAAATATACTCTAATACGTCTTGTTTTGAAATTGCCATTTCAAATCTCCTGATTATTTTATAGTTATAATGATTTTACAAGAGTCTTGCTCTTGCACCTTACACGTAAGACTTGAGCCTTACAAATACACTCTATTCAGACTCTTGTTTTTTAGCACGTAGTGCATCAAGACCAATGGTAAAGTTTGTAATTGGTGCCATCCAAGTTGATAGAAGCATTCCAATAAGCTCATTACGTGATGGCATTTTAGAAAGTGCTTCAACTTTAGCGGCGTCAACAACAATACCACCAGCAAAACCAGATTTAATTACAAAATTTGGATTTGTTTTAGCGAATGTAGCGACAATTTTAGTGACTGCTAACTGATCTGCACCCCAAACAAAAATGTTGGTGTCCTTAAGTTCAAGTCCTTCAATACCAGCATTTTTCATAGCGATTGATGCTAAAGTATTTTTAATAACTTTAACACTAACAGCTTCTGGTCTTGAAGCATTTCTCAATGCTTCGATCGCTTTAACATTAAGACCTTTATAGTCACAAACAATTAAACCGTCGGAAGATTTGAACTCTTCAGCTAGAGAACTAATAAATTCAGCTTTCTCTTTTCTTGTCAATTTTTCTCCTTTCCAACTGGCGATTTCAAGTAGAGATGAGTTGCCTCAAATTAAGCTTTCGCCTCTACTCTCTCCAATCATAAGATTAAGTACGTAAAATAGTTTTAAGAGTCTTATCTAAGATCGATAAGCTCTTGGTTCTCGAGGTTAATTGATGGGCTCATTGTAAGTGACAATGCAGCACATTTAATATATTTACCTTTTGCAGCAGCAGGTTTATTTTTGTTAATTGCTTTGATAAATGCTTCAAAGTTCTCTCTGATTTGCTCAGATGTGAAGCTAATTTTACCAATACCTGCGTGGATGTTTCCTTGTTTGTCAACACGGAAGTTTACTTGTCCACCTTTATTGTTCTCAACAGCCTTAGCAACGTCCATTGTTACAGTACCTGTTTTTGGATTTGGCATGATACCTTTTGGTCCAAGAATACGACCAACTTTACCCACTAAACCCATCATATTTGGTGTTGCAATTAAAACGTCAAAATTGATTTTACCAGCTTGAATATCTTCGATCAAATCATCGCTACCAACAATATCAGCACCCGCCGCTCTTGCTTCATCTGCTTTTTCGTCTTTTGCAATAACAGCAACACGAACTGTTTTACCAGTACCTGCAGGAAGAACAACAGAGCCTCTTACCATTTGATCAGCATGTCTTGGATCAACATTAAGTTTAAGCGCTACTTCGATTGTTTCGTCAAATTTTGCAGAAGCTAGGTTTTTAATATTGCCTAAAGCTTCATCAACTGAATATTTTTTTTCTTTGTCAACTTTTTTTAGAAGTTCTTGAAATCTTTTATTTACTTTCTTTGCCATTCTTTATCTCCGCATAATTTTGCTTCCGCCTTTAAAACCCTGACGGTAAAGGGTAAGGATTAATCGACGACGTTAATACCGATACTTCTAGCTGAACCCGCAATAATTTTTGCAGCTGCTTCTTTATCTGTTGTATTAAGATCAGCGATTTTTTTCTCAACAATCTCAAGGATTTGAGCTTTGTTAAGTGTGCCTACTTTGTTTTTTAAAGGGTTGCTTGAACCACTTTTAAGGCCAACTGCTTTTTTGATAAGATCAGTAGCAGGTGGTTGTTTTGTAACAAATGTAAAACTTTTATCGGCATAAACAGTGATAACTACAGGAATTCTAAATCCTGCCATCTCTTTTGTTCTTTCGTTAAATGCTTTACAAAACTCCATAATGTTAACACCACGTTGACCTAGGGCTGGTCCTACTGGAGGTGATGGATTTGCTTTAGCAGCTTCAATTTGCAATTTAATTTCGCCAATGACTTTTTTTGCCATTTCTTTTCCTTTACGCTTAAACTATTTTTTCAACTTGAGAATAGAGAATCTCAACTGGGGTACTTCTACCAAAGATTGAAACATTGAGTGTGAGTTTGCCATGAACCATATCATACTCTTCAACTGAACCTGTAAAGTTTGCGAAAGGACCTTCTGTAATCCTAACACTCTCTCCATTTTCGAAGAAGATTTTTGGTTTTGGCGCACCTTTTTTCTCAGCTTTCTCCAAGATCAATGCAATGTCTTTTTCACTCAAAGGTGTAGGTTTTTTAGCCTCTCCGATGAATCTTCCGACTTTTGGCAAAGATTGAATAAGATGCCAGAGTGCGGTGTCTAAATCTAGTTTTGCAAACGCATAACCAGGATAGAGACTTCGCTCACTAATCTTTTTTTTACCATTCTTAACTTCAATTACATCTTCGGTTGGAACAACGATTTGCTCCAACTTCTCAGCGATACCATGATCGTTGACAAGAGTAATAATTCCTTTTTTGACTGCTTGCTCACTACCTGCATAGGTTTGAATTGCGTACCATCTATGTGCCATTCTTTCTCCTTAAATTAAAGAAGATAAAGAAAAAGACATAATAGCATCAATCAACGCTAAGAAGAGTGAAATTACGGTTACGACAACGAAAACAGAAATGAAAGCATTTCGAATCTGTTCTTTAGTCGGAAAAATAACTTTTGACAATTCAGCTTTAGAATGATGATAATAAGCTCTTAATTTTTCCATTGTATTACCTCGACTAGTGGCAGGGTAGGAGGGACTCGAACCCCCAACCTGCGGTTTTGGAGACCGACGCTCTACCGTTGGAGCTACTACCCTACATGATTAAGTTAAGTCTGTATTAGAGACTTAACTTTTTAATTTCACTTCTTTGTGAACAGTGTGTTTTTTCAGTCTTGGACAATACTTGCTAAGTTCAACTTTTTCAGTAACTGTCTTGCTGTTTTTGGTTGTAGTGTAATTAATGTCACCACATTCAGAACACTTTAGTCCGATTTTAACGGTCATAATATTTCCTTGACTAAATTACACGTAAGGGTTCCCCCTTACATGTTAAAATTACTTGATGATTGTAGAAACAACACCCGCACCAACAGTTCTACCACCCTCACGGATTGCAAAACGAGTACCTTCTTCAAGAGCGATAGGTGCGATAAGTGCTACTTTAATTTTTACGTTATCACCAGGCATAACCATCTCAGTACCTTCTGGTAATGTGATAGAACCTGTTACGTCTGTTGTACGAACATAGAATTGTGGTCTATAGTTGTTAAAGAATGGAGTATGTCTACCACCCTCTTCTTTTGAAAGAACATAGATTTCAGCTTCAAAGTCAGTGTGAGGAGTGATTGATTTTGGCTTACAAAGAACCATACCACGCTCAACTTCTTCTTTTTTGATACCACGTAGCAAGATACCACAGTTATCACCAGCTTCACCACGCTCCATCTCTTTACGGAACATTTCAACACCAGTTACAGTTGTAGTTTTTGTGTCTTTGATACCTACGATTTCAATAGTCTCACCAATTTTTACAGCGCCTCTTTCGATTTTACCTGTAACAACGGTACCACGACCTGAAATTGAGAATACGTCTTCGATTGGCATCAAGAAATCTTTTTCAGTTTCACGTTGTGGAACTGGAATATAAGCATCAACTGCTGCCATAAGATCAAGAATTTTTTGACCCCATGGTCCAACAGTACCAGCTTTTGCTTCTTCAAGTGCTTTAAGAGCTGAACCAGAAACGATTGGAGTATCGTCACCTGGGAAGTCATAAACAGAAAGAAGTTCGCGAATTTCCATTTCAACGAGTTCAAGAAGTTCTTCGTCATCAACCATATCAGCTTTGTTCATGAAAACAACGATATAAGGAACACCTACTTGACGTGAAAGAAGAATGTGCTCACGAGTTTGTGGCATAGGACCATCTGCTGCAGAAACAACAAGGATCGCGCCGTCCATTTGAGCAGCACCAGTAATCATGTTTTTAACGTAATCCGCGTGACCTGGACAGTCTACGTGAGCGTAGTGGCGATTTTCTGTTTCATATTCAATGTGAGAAGTTGCAATAGTAATACCGCGCTCTCTCTCTTCAGGAGCGTTATCAATACCATCGTAATCTTTAAATTCACAAAGACCTTTTGTCGCTAGAACTGCTGAGATTGCAGCTGTAAGCGTAGTTTTACCATGATCAACGTGACCGATGGTTCCAATGTTAACGTGTGGCTTGGTTCTAGAGAACTTTTCTTTTGCCATTTTTTCCTCCGTAATGAGTTTGTTTTTTTTAATACATTTCAATTTGTCAAAGTTATTTAAAACTTTTTGAGTGATGGAGCTCATAGAGGGACTTGAACCCTCGACCTCTTCCTTACCAAGGAAGTGCTCTACCCCTGAGCCATATGAGCCGACTACAAAAGGGTGAACCAAATTGTACCGAAACAATAATAATGATTTGATTTTATTAAGAAAGGAAGGTAAGACTACTGAACTTGTTCTGTAGTGCCCTAAAGCAGAAGAAATTCAACAGCTCCCAGTTTGCTTATAAAATCTTGGAGCGGGAGACGGGACTCGAACCCGCGACCCCCAGCTTGGAAGGCTAATGCTCTAGCCAACTGAGCTACTCCCGCAATGGTGGTGAGAGAAGGATTCGAACCTTCGAAGACATAGTCAGCAGATTTACAGTCTGCCCTCGTTGGCCACTTGAGTATCTCACCGTATTTTTACCATTTTCATTGCTGGTCAAACACTGTCTTTCACAAACAAAAATGGAGCTGGTGAACGGAATCGAACCGCCGACCTACTGCTTACAAGGCAGTTGCTCTACCAACTGAGCTACACCAGCACCCTTGATTGTGAGGTGAAATTATATCTCAAAAGATTTCCAAAGTCAATACTTTTTTAGATATTTTACTTAAATATTCGCTAAAATAGCCTCTTATGTTCGCAATCAAAGGGTTATCATGAAAATTTTATTCTCTCCAAGTGAAACCAAAAGCCCTAAACAGACCTCCGATTCTATCAATGAAAACAGCTTTATCTTTTCCTATTTATATGAAAAACGCTATCATGTATTAGCGCGCTATCAAACGCTTTTAGAGGAACATCATTTGGAGAAGTTGGAGCAACTTTTTGGGCTTAAAGATGAACAAAAGATACTTTTACAAGCCTCTAAAAATATTTTTACCACTTTTACATGTAAAGCCATTGAGCGTTATACAGGCATTGCGTACGATCATCTGCTTTTTGACACATTAGATAAGAACGCACAAATGTATCTTGAAACAAATGTTATGATCTTCTCCAACCTTTTTGGTCCTATTTTAGCGGGCGATATGATCCCAGAATATAAACTCCAGCAAGGTCAAAGTTTGGATGGTTTTAAGAGCGAGCTTTTCTATAAAGAACATTTTAGTAACGCTATAGACGAATGGATAGGAGAAGAGAGTGTTTTAGACTTGCGTGCTGGCTTTTATGAGAAATTCTACACCCTCAAACGACCTTACGTTACGATGAAATTTCTCAAAAATGGCAAGATTGTCAGTCACTTTGCAAAAGCCTATCGTGGGCAAGTTCTGCGTGAAGTTGCTTTTGTAAAACCTCGCGATGAAAAAGAGCTTGGAAACATCAGCTTTAGTGGGCTTCGCATCCGTGAAATCATAGAACAAAAACTCAAACGAGAATATGTCTTTGACATTATTGATTGATTTGAATTAAAAAGATACAATAACGTCAAATTTGCATATGAAGGAAACGTTATGGCTGTTTTACAATGGATCGTTATTGGCATACTGATTTACGCCATCTATTATCTTATCAATAAATATGAACGAAGAGTTGATGAACTGACCAGACTCATTGAGCTTAACCGTGAAGAGATTAACGCCAACAAAAAAGACATCGCCAAAAACCGTGAAAAAATCGAAAAAACAGCAGAGGGCGTTGCTAAAAACAAAGAAAAACTCGACCTTAATCAAAGCATTATAGAAAAACTCAAATAATTGAGTAACTCCTAGAGGATAAACTCGTTTGTCCTCTTAACACTTAGGGTATAAAAAGTTAAAAGTTTAGCCCTGACCCCTTTATTTATTTTTTTCCTTTTATATATTTGTTGTAAAGTTTTATGTTTAAATCAACTGCGTGTTTTGCTGAACCGTAGGATGCAATATATTTAAAGCCATCTCCATTGTAATAGAGATAACTCTGACTTTCACATATTTCCCAGCCCCATGGACTATAATATCTATTCCCCAATGCAAAATCAGGTGCGATATTGTAAAAAAATGGGGAATCTGATCTATTATAAGCAATAGTATTACCCGTTTGATTCTCTATGATTTTTGTCTCATCTGAGTAGAGGAACTTCCTTGAAAAAGGGTTCAGCCTAACTTCATTGAAAGTGACCGTGTAGTTCATCTGAGGCATAGCGTTTTTGTCATCATAGATGGTTTCTTGGAGTTCAAAGCTATTTAAAAGAGCACTTAATTTATTTCTCAAAACATCATTTTCTTTGTCCATGCTAAGATATTTGTCTCTCGTCTCTTTCCAGTTTGGAGGGTATGAGTCGGTAGCTTTTTTGAACTCTTGGCGTAGTTTCTGAAGTTCTTTGGAAAAGGTGGCGTACTCTTCTGCTAATTGATAATATTCTTGTGATACATCTTTGTATTGGTAAACATAAACTTTACCATCAGGTGCATTGAGAGCCATAACCTTTAGACGAATATCATTAAGATAGTTTTTAACCATCAACTCTCTATCTTTCTTGTCAAATCCTGGATAAACATTGTCTTCCCAGTAGATGCTTATTGGGTATTCCACTTTCTTATTGACATAAGTCGATGGTGTCGTAAGACAATAATAAGCCCCTAATGTATTGGTGATGATGATGTCATAGGTTGGCAATAGTATAAAAAAAGCCAACGCACCTCTTTTTATCCACTTGTTATCTGTTTTTTGTTTAACAAATTTATAGATACCTATCGCTACTAAAATATAAACAAGCAAAGCTGCGCCTAAAATCATTGGCATTGGATTTTTCCTCCATTTTTAATCTTTACATGTAAAGATATTTCTTGCTCTTTTCTCCACCGTTTCAACATACCACCTCCTTATGTTCTTTCGCTTTTCCTAGCTCATGCCATCCTAGTTTTTTCATCATCTTTTGCCCTTTTTGATGTTATTTATATCTTTACATGTAAAGCCGTTTTACCCCTGTTAGTTCACCACATTGTGTACAACAAGAAGGAACATTCTTTTGGACTAAGAGAGCTTGTATCTGTTTGGTTGGCAACACCTTTGAAACATCTATCATGTAACAACACGGTGCTTGTGTTCCAGCCACAAAGTAGTAACGCATTTTTTCTTTTTCCAAGTAAGAACACTGAAATGTTTTATAGGAGAAAGGCTCTGTTTTGTAATGTGTTTGATAACTTTTTTGATGAGTGAACATGGTCGATCTCTTTCATGTAACCTACTGTATTTAAAAGCATGAATGGTCGATGTCGTGCAAATATCTTTATAAGCATGGGGCAAAAGTTTACAGTTCTTTACATTCCATTTTGAGTAACGCCTATATCTAACTGTTTATGTAAGTTACATTCTAGACATTATAACCTTAAAATTAATAGCACACTATAGGCTCAAATTTCAGGGGCAAGGCGCCCCTGTCGTAGTTTTAGGCTTTAATGCCTCTGGCTCCTAGATTTCCGTAACGATGATAACTGTGCGAAATACTCTGTTCAGCGAAATAGTGCAACAACTCTACGCGTCCTTCCATTAAAGGTTTCGACCTTACAATACACTTCGCTTTTTTTGCCGCTTCTTGATAGACAAAAGCCGAAATCAGTGCTTCATGCGCATAGAAAATTTTATCCACACGATCAAAGGAGCGCGTGAAATTCATTTCATCTTCACGTACAAGCGTATCATGTGGTTCAAGAATGCTCTCTTTGTTTTCATAAAGGAATGAAACCACACTGTCTTCAACGCTCATATCAATGCTGACATGTAAAGCTATTTTAGCAATTTTAGCCGCTAAAATACGGCTCATGACATCAAAAAGCCCATCCTCTTTACTTACACGGATTGTAATTTTTGAAAGCGGGAGATACCTAAAGAGATTGTCTTCGCCTCTTACTTTCACAAAATCCTTCTCTTTACTAAATTCTTCTTCGTAATTTTCAAAATAACTTCCAAGAGCAAGGCTCAGTTTTTCAAAATCCTCTTTGAACCCAACATGCGCACCTTTACTGCAGCCATCACTCCAGCCCTCAATAAGATGGATAAATTTATGGCTTACCGAGTGGTTGATTTTAGGCACGGCTACCTCTTCAAAGTCCATAAACTGTGTGATGTAATTGTGAATACCCGCTTTTCTACCTGCGCCCACGGCTGATTTGCCTAACCCTCCAAAAGGTTGACGTAGTACTACAGCTCCCGTTGTGCCACGATTGATGTAAAGATTTCCCGCTTTGAGATGTTTTTTCCAATACGCCACTTCGCGCTCATCCAATGACTCAATGCCCGAAGTCAACCCGTATCCTGTGGCATTGACAATCTCGATGGCATGCTTCAAGTCTTTTGCACACATCACAGAGAGTACGGGGCCAAAAAGCTCGTTCATGTGGCAAAAACTGCCCTCTTTTACGCCCCATTTAATGCACGGTTTGAGCATGTATTCGTTTTCGTCTGCATACGAAGGTGCTAACGCCCAACTCTCGCCTACTTCAAGGTTTTCAAGTGCATGTTTTAGCGCTCCACTCACCGGATTGGCAAGGGTTCCTAAACGATTGGTAAAGTCCCACACCGAGCCTACATGTAAACTCTTAGCCGCATCAATCAGCCCTGCTTTAAAGTGTGGGTCATTGTAAACCTCTTCTTCTAAAATCAAAAGTGACGTTGCGGAACATTTTTGACCGCTATTGGAAAAAGCGGAGTGAATCACATTTTTAATCGCTTGATCGCGATCACTCATCGCGGTGACAATGGTGGCGTCTTTTCCACCCGTCTCCGCGCTTAGAAGAAGGTTGGGGCGACTTTCTAGCATTTTATACGCGGTCTCTTCACCGCCCGTTAAAATGACAAAATCCACTTTCTCGTTTTTGATGAGATGCTCACCCGCCAAACTTCCCGAGCAGGGTACAAATTGGAGTGTATTTTGACTGACTCCTGCTTCCCAGAAACATTGGCAAAGCTCATACGCGCAAAGCGCTGCTGCGCTGGCTGGCTTGATGATAACACAGTTTCCAGCCGCTAATGCCGCACTGATGCCACCCACGGGAATCGCAATCGGAAAGTTCCAAGGTGGTGTTACAACACCCACCCCTTTGCCTTTACATGTAAGATTTTTATAGCCCTCAAAATAGCGCGCACTGTGACCGTAAAACTCTAAAAAGTCGATGGCTTCACTCACCTCAACATCGGTTTCACTAAAGACTTTTCCTACTTCAGCCGCAGCGACACCGATCAGATCAGCTCTTTTAGCGCGTACTTTATTGGCGACCAAACAGAGGACTTTTTGGCGCTCACTCACACTTAGACTTCTCCAACCGTCTTTATCTTCTACGGCAACCGCGATGGCTTTTTCTAAATCCTCTTTGGTTGCGATGGCGTATTTGCCACATATCACGCCCTCTCCCAGTTGAGACTTGTCGATGACCTCTTTGACTTCACGCTCTAAAATCAACTCACCCCCCACCACCACAGGCGCAATGCCAAGCGCTTCACCCGCTTTTTTCTTCCATTTTGCACGAATACCTCTCGCCCACTCTTTATTCGGTGGCAAGATAAAGTCGGTGTCGGCTTCACCATGATAGTACCCCGTAAAGAAACTTCCACCTTCATAATTTTCCCACTTCTCCGTAAGCCTGTTTTGCTGACGTTTAGCACCTATAAAAATATGTTTGGCGTTTTCAAAAGAGGCCATAAATTTCTGCTTTTGTGTTTCCCATTCGGGTGTGCCCACTTTAAGACCAAAAGAGTAGCGAATAAAATTTTCAACCCCCGTATTTTCATCCAAACGTCTGACCAGATAAGCTATGGCGTTGGTAAACTGCTCTTTTTTCGCAATCGGTGCGTATAAAATAACTTCCCCGCTGATCTGTTTAATCGCAAGGCGTGCCGACTCACACATGCCTTCTAGCATCTCCATGCTAAAGTACTCGGTCGTGCCATACTCACGTGAGAGCTCATACCCATACGCCAATTCAAACAGATTGTGTGAAGCCATGCCGATGTTGACATACTTCGCATTTTCAGCCCTTAGAGCAAATTCGCCCATCACTTTGTAGTTGCTATCGGTGTCAATTTTTTGAGTAAAGGTGACCATTTCCCAGTGACGAAGCCCCGCTTCTGTCTCTTCCATCTCCATATTAGCACCCTTAACGAGGCGCATTTTGATCGGAACACCCCCATTTTCAACACGTTTTTTAGCCCACTCGACCAATTTTTGCTGCCATAAATGAGAATCAGGAAGGTAGGCTTGAAGCACAATCCCCGCACGGAAATCTTGAAACTCAGCAAGATCGAGTGTTTGGGTAAAGGCACTAAACGTAAGAGAAAGGTCACGGTACTCTTCCATATCAAGGTTGATAAATTTGTTCTCTTTTTCACCTTTGGCATTGGTGAAGCTGTACTTTTTTGCTTGTGCGTAGATGCGACTCAACCGCTTGACCAACTCCGAAACGGTCTCTTCATACGCTAGGGCGTTAATCTGCGAAAAGAGCGTTGAGATTTTGATAGAGATATAGTCAACATTAGGATTTTCAAGCACTTTAAGGTACTTTTCGATGCGCTCTTCTGCTTCTTCTTCGCCTAACACGACTTCGCCGATGAGATTGATATTAACACGTGTGCCCTCACTTTTACGTTTAGCCAAGTGAGCGTTAAATGGCTCATCTTCGCCTTTTAAGACCACTGTTTTGGTGTCTTCTCTGATGGTGCTGACAAACAGTGGAATGGAGATTTGAGGCAGGTAAATACCTGCGTTGAGAAATAAGAAGACTAAAAAGCGCTCCGAGGTTGTAAAAAATGATGCCATGTCGTATTTTGAGAAAAGATACTCGATCTGATTGGCAACACGCGTAGGATTTTTACTTCGAAAGCTCTGATCCATGAGTTCGATCAAAAAGACTTTATCTTTGGGGTGTGAAAGCATTTTATTCATTTTGATGTGGAATTTTTTATCAAAGTCACTCACCAACTCGCTGGCTCTATTTTGCCACGTTTCAGCCAAGGCTATCGCACGACTCATCACCTCATTTTGATTTTTCATTGTCTCTCCTTCTAGAGTTTTTTATATTAATTTAGTAGTACTAAAAGTAGTACTTTTTTTGTCATAGAAAAATTGGGCAAAAAAAACCGCCTGCCAAAACGGCAGACGGCTTTTACATGTAACCTTACTTTTTCTTACCCAAATACGCCTCTTGTATCATTTCTGAGTTCAATAACTCCTCACTGTTTCCACTGTGTGTTATTTTTCCAAGTTCTAAAACATAGCCGCGATTGGCAAGTTTGAGTGCCGCTTTGGCATTTTGCTCAACGAGCAATACGGTAACACCTGACTTACTGATTTCTTTAATCGCTTTAAAAATCACCTTGACCAAAACAGGCGCAAGCCCAAGGCTTGGTTCATCAAGGATGAGGAGTTTTGGCTTACTCATAATGGCTCTACCGATGGCTAACATCTGCTGTTCGCCACCACTAAGCGTTCCCGCAAGCTGTTTTTTGCGCTCATGCAGACGAGGTAATATTTGGTAAATCCATTCAAGCGTTTGCTCATCGTACTTTTTCAAACTGTACGCACCCATCATTAAGTTCTCTTCCACACTGAGTGTCCCAAAAACACGTCTTCCCTCAGGTGAATGGCTCATGCCAAGACTCACAATCTCATGCGCAGGTGTTTGCGTGATCTCTTTGCCATCAAAAAGAATGCTTCCAGAACTTGATTTCAAAAGTCCGCTGATGGTACGAAGCGTTGTGGTTTTCCCTGCGCCATTAGCACCTAATATCGTAACCACTTCACCCTTATTGACGTAAAGATCAATGCCTTTAATCGCTTCGATGGCTCCATAGTTTACATGTAAGCCTTTTACTTCGAGTAATTTCTCATTCATCTTCGTCATCCTCATCACTTCCAATGTACGCTTCTATAACGACAGGATCGTCTTGAACAAAGGATGGTACACCTTCGCTTATTTTTGCTCCAAAGTTAATGACCGTGATGTATTCGGTCAAACTCATGACCATCTCCATGTCATGTTCAATCATCATGATGGTCACACCCATCGCTTGAATTTTGCGAATGGTTTGGGTAAGCTCCAACGTCTCGTTTTCATTCAGACCCGCAGCAGGTTCATCCAAAATGAGAAGCTCAGGCTCTGCCGCAAGCGCTCTTGCCATCTCGATACGACGCTGAATGCCATAGGAGAGATCGCCCGCAGGGGTTGAGGCATACTCTGAAAGGTTGAAAAACGCCATCAATTCGCCTACTTTTTCCCAATTCTCTTTTTCATCTCTGTAATACGCAGGAGTAGGAATCACCCCGTTGTACCAACGCTGTTTAGACTTGATGTGACGACCTGACATAATGTTTTCTGCCACGCTCATCTCAGCAAACAGACGAATGGTTTGAAAAGTTCTCAAAATGCCAAGTTCCGCAATTTTATAAGGATTAATGCCCTTAATATCGTGACCTTTCCACAAAATTTGCCCAATTTCAGGGCGATAAATGCCTGTTATGCAGTTAAACAAAGTTGTTTTTCCCGCACCATTAGGTCCGATAATGCCATATATCTGCCCTTTTTTGACCTTCATAGAGAGATCGTTAATGGCAACGAGTCCTTGAAAATACTTACTCACATGGCTAATTTCTAAGATATACTCGCTCATTTGACCTCCTCCTTTTTAAGGAAGCTTGGAATGTTACCAAAGCGAACAGGCCAAATACCACGCGGTCTTAAAATCATCGTCAAAATCATCGCGATACCAAAGACCAAGTAACGCGCTGTCTCAAACTCTCTAAACATTTCAGGCAATACAAACATGACAAAAGTACCGATTAAAACACCCGGCAAGGAAGCAGAACCGCCTACCAAAACAATCGTAAAGAACATAATGGACTGTGTGACATTAAACGCTTCTGGACTGACCGCTGAGTACTGCACCGAAAACATACTACCCGCCGCCCCTGCAATACCTGCGCCCAAAATAAAAGCATAGAGTTTGTAGTAACGCACATTGATCCCCATACTTTGCGCGGCAATTTCATCTTTATGAATGTAAAACATCGCTCGCCCAAATTTACTACGATCTAAATTTCGCATGATAAACAGTGTTATGCCCAAAAGGATAAACGCCATATAATACATGTGCGTTTGAGAAGAAAAGTCAAAGCCAAGTACCCTTACAACATCAATGCCAAAGAGACCGTTTGGACCTCCGGTTAAGCCAAAAACATCGTTTTGCAACACTTGAATAAAGATGATGTTAAAGCCAATGGTTGCCACCAATAAGTAGTCTCCTCGAAGATGAATGATGGGGAATACCAAAATAAAAGCAACCAACATAGGAACCAGTACCGCAGGCGCCCATGTTGCTAAAATGGGAAGTCCAAAGTGAACATTCAAAATAGCGGTTGTGTAGGCTCCAAGTCCAAAAAACATCGCATGGCCCATGTGAAAAACACCCGCGCGCCCCAAGATGATGTCTTGAGAAAGTGCCACGACAGAGAAGACCAAAAAGGTTGTTCCTACCGCCAACCATGCAGAGTCCACAAAGAGTGGGAAGAAGCCCATGAAAATAAGTAGCGTCATCGCTATAAGACTGGTTTTATTCATCATACTTTCTCCGCCACAGTTTCGCCAAGGATGCCCGTTGGTCTAAAGACAAGAATCACAATGAGAAGCACAAATGTAAACGTTTCTGCCCATTGGGTTGAGATGTAGCCTGTAATCATGGCATTAAAAAGTCCCAAAAGAAGACCTCCAAGCATCGCACCAGGAATATTGCCAATGCCTCCCATAATTGCCGCAACAAAGGCATTGAGTCCATACATCCAGCCCATATCAAACGTAACACCTCGATAGTACGTTCCTATGAAAAGCCCCGCTACAGCTCCCAAAGTTGAGCCTATGATGAAGATAATCATAATAATGCGACCCACATTAATGCCCATCAGCTTTGCCGCGTCTTGATCAATCGCGACGGCTCGAATAGCCGTGCCAATTTTTGTTTGGTGAATAAAAAAGTAAAGCCCTACCATCAAAACCGATGAAAGCCCCAAAATCATCACTTGCGTAAAGGTAATGACAATGCCACCGATCTCCCAAATCGTTGAAGGGAAAAGGTCGGAAGGAAATATCTTCATATTGGGTCCCCAAATGAGCATAATGGAATTTTGAATCACCAATCCTGCGCCTAAAGCTGAAACCACGGCACTTAAACGTGGTGCTGTTCGTAAAGGTCTGTATGCGAGACGTTCAAGAAGCACACCCACAAAAGCAACGATAGCAGCCGTAAAAACAAAAACTGTGATGACCGCAATCAATGAAGTAACACTCTCTCCAAAAATTTGGGCATAAACACTGAGCCCTATAAAGGCTGAAAAAGCAACGAGGTCACCGTGCGCGAAGTTGATCAGTCGCATAACGCCATAAACCATTGTGTACCCAAGAGCTACAAGCGCATAGAGGCTTCCAATCGTAAGGCCATTGACCATTTGTTGTAAGAAAATATCCATAAGATAACCTTATCCTAATGTAATTGCATGCCAAAGAGAAACTTTCTCCTTGGCAATGCGAGTTATATCCGCAAAATACTTATTGATAGACGATCTTATAGCTCTTATCTGCTTGAACTTCATAAGTCATGTAGCCTCCGCCAATGCGCTCACCATCTTCTCTAAAGGTCACAGGGCCTGTAATGCCTGGGAAATCTTTGAGTTTGTGCAAGTTCTCAGCGATGACTTTAGTATCTTCTGATTTGGTTTGCTCCATTGTATGGAGAATCGCACGAAGACCATCAACATTCATAAGTGACCAGATAGAAGCTGGCATCATGTTGAATTTTGCTTTGTAGTCCACTAAAAAGGTTTTAGCGATGTCATACGGTAAAAGATCTGGCGTTGGAACGTTGATAAGGAGTGTTCCTTTGGCACTATCGCCTGCTAGTTTCATGTAATCAGGGTTGTCATTGGAGTCACCACCAACAAAGTCCGCTTTGATGCCAAGCTGAATTTGTTGCGCACGCAATAATCCACCATCTGTGTAGTAGCCACTAAAATAGATAACATCGGGATCCATTGATTTGATTTTTGTCAAAGTCGCTGTAAAGTTTTGAGAGCCTGATTTGATTTTGCCTTCATAAATGATGTTGGCATTTTTAGCTTTAAGCGCTTTGATTGTAGCATCGGCTAAGTCAGTTGAATAGCTTGAATAGTCTGAGAGAATAACGATTTTTTTGTACTGTTTTCCGTCCACAAAATATTTCGCTGTGTAGTCTGCTTCAGCACTGTTTGGGAATGAATTTCTGAAAAATGTCCAGTATTTGTGTGCGATCAAAGAGTCACTCGTACCATCGCTGGTTTGAAGCACGCCTGCTCTGTTATAGGTCGTTTGTGCCGCTTCGGTTGCACCTGAAGTGTAAGAACCAATGACCGCTTTAACGCCTTCATTGACCAGTTTTTTCGCACAAATCGCTGCTTGTTGTGCGGTACCTTGGTCATCGCACGTTACAACTTCGATTTTTTTGCCTAAAACGCCACCTTTGGCATTGTATTGATCAACGATAAGCTTAACGCCGTTGTCGATGCTTTGACCTTCATTGGCATACTGCCCCGTAATGGGTGCTTGAACACCAATTTTAATCACATCTGCTGCAATACTTGCACTGACAAGCACCGAACATACTGCTAAAGAAGCAGTCAACTTTGGAAACATTTTCTTCATTCTCACTCCTTTTAAAATTTTAAAATCTCATTTCAGCACTTTACATGTAAAGCAGTGAAATCAGACTTTATTTAGGCTCTATCACATAACATCCTGCCATCCACTCACCCACCTCCTCAACTTCGCGTATTGGCGTTGCGATCCATTTAGACTGAAGCATTGGGAAATGGCTCACCACCTCATCAAAACTGGCAATGATCTCAGGAACGCGTTTTGTTAGCTTTTTTCGTGCTTGGGGTGAAAGGTCTGAATAAAATGCAAACACACCATAATCAAGCGTTGAGTCTTCCTTGCTTTTTCGCTGAAGCATTTTGCACAAACGTTCTATCTCAAAACTATACTCAGCCTTTACATTGCACACACCATTTTTCAGTGTTATAATCACTCTTGAAATGGAGTCATTGTGGTTTTGATGCACAGACCTCTCATCTAACGTAATGCTAAAAACACCTTGAGAGAGCGCATTTTTTTCCATAAAAGCTTTAAAGGCTTTACGATTGGGCAGAGAACAACGCAAAATATCTGAAACCGTAGCATCGATGAAAACTTCAGGCGCATTTTCAATACAGCTCAAGGCTTGTGCGACATGAATGGAGAGAATTTTTTGAGGACCGTTAGAGAGTGAAAGTCTGTTGTTCGTCCAAAAAAGAAAGTTTTGTTCCGCTTTACTGATACCATCCAAAATGGCTTGCACAACAACGGTTTGCGCTGGAAAATTACTCATAATAGTTTTCCTCAACTTCTTGTATAATGCCACTTTCCATTAAGATGTCTTCAATGAGTCTGTTTTTTGAGATATTAAGTGAATTGGAGAGTTTACCAAGGGCGATGTCGAGCTTCGCATCAATCTTGATGGTCAGTTGCGCAATCTCACGTTTCTTGGTCTGATTTTTTTCAATCACACTTTGAATAATCTCTCTGCCAAATTTCTGTTTTGCCACGTCGCTCACCTTAGTAAATTTTAGGAATACTAAAAGTAGTACTTTTTGTTCAACAAGGAAATCTTAATACATTTTTGTGAAATTTACTCAAATTTCGATGATGAAATTTTAAACAAAGCGTATGATTTCTTGAATTCACCCATTCATAAGAGCCATTTTAAGGCAAATTTTAGTGTATTGAGTCCTGAAAACATTTTTTGACCAAGTTACCAAAGGTATCATTACAACTCACTTTGCTATAATTGAAAAAAATGTAAAGGATGCGCATGTCAAAAATCGTCTTGATTACCGGTGCTACTTCAGGCTTTGGAGAAGCAACCGCTGAAAAGTTCGCTAAAGCTGGCTATAAAGTCATCGTCACAGGTCGTCGCAAAGAACGATTGGAGGCACTTAAAGAGCGTTTGTCCACCTGCGATATACTGCCTCTTTGTTTTGATGTGACCCAAAAAGAAGAGGTATTTAATGCGATCTCGTCTTTGCCAAAAGAGTATAAAAACATTGATATTTTGGTCAATAACGCGGGTCTTGCTTTGGGCTTAGAACATGCCAATGAAGCCAGTTTGGATGATTGGGAGAAGATGATTGACACCAACATCAAAGGTTTGCTCTACGTTACCAAAGCGGTTCTTCCTATTATGGTCGAGCGCAAAACGGGTTACATCTTTAATATTGGCTCAACCGCTGGTAGCTGGCCTTATGAAGGTGGCAATGTGTACGGTGCGACCAAAGCGTTTGTCAAACAGTTCTCACTTAACCTTAGAACCGATCTTAAAGGCACACACGTTCGTGTGACCAACATAGAACCGGGCTTTTCACTCACCGAATTTTCCGATGTACGCTTTAAAGGCGATAAAGCAAAAGCGGACTCTGTGTATCAAAACACCACACCGCTTTCCAAAGAGGACATCGCTAACGCTATTTTCACACTTGCGGAACTTCCTTCCCATGTGAATGTCAACCGTATCGAGATCATGCCAACCGTTCAAAGTTATGCAGGTCTTAGTGTAGAGCGCAACAATTAAATCTTTTTACATGTAAGGATTTTTCCTTACATGTAAACCCATTTTTGAGGAATCAATGAATCAAAACGAACACAACAACAATCCCCTTCATGGTGTCACGCTAGAGAAACTCATCACAGAATTACAAGCGCATTATGGCTGGGAAAAACTGGATGAAATGATGCGGATGAACTGTTTTCATGTTAATCCTAGCATCAACTCATGCCTAAAGTTTTTCCGAAAGACCCCTTGGGCACGCGAAAAAATCGAAAAACTCTACATTAACTTTCGTAAAAATCATACAAAGTAATTCCATGAGCTACTCCAAAGCCTTTGGAATTACCACCCTAGGCATGCTTCTTATGAGCTTTGAATCGCCACTGATTAAAATGACGCATGTGCCTGCTCAGAACTTTACCTTTTACTTTGGTCTGTGCATGTTTTTAACGATGAACATTACCTTGTACTCAAAGCATCAAAACAGCATTGTGACTCTCTATAAAAACCATCTCACTTCTATTTTATGGAGCGGTCTTTGCATCGGTCTGAGCAATCTTTTGTTTATTCTTGCCATCAAACATACCAGTGTGGCTAGTGCGGTATTTATTTTAAGCACAGGTCCTTTGGTGAGTGCGATGATCGCATTTATCTTTTTCAAACAAAAAACACCACGCCGTACCTTTAGGGCAATCTTTTTTGTTTTCATAGGGCTTGCTATTATTTTGTTCAATGACCTAGAACTGGGTAATATGGAAGGAAATCTCTACGCCTTTGGCTGTGTGTTTGCTTTTGTGTCGATGCTCTCGGTTTTGGAGCGAGATAAAGAGGCTAACCGCCTTGCCTGTTTTGGAACGGGAGCACTCATCGCTTCACTTTTAGCAGCTCTTACAGCTCCGATTATTGTTCCCGATAGCTATTCACTTTGGATTATTGTCTTTATGGGAGCGTTGCTTACGCCGCTTTCACGGGCATTTATTGGCATGGGGACGAAAGTTTTACCTTCGGTGGAAGTGGCACTCTTGACGATTATTGAACCCGTCCTAGCACCCTTTTGGGTCTGGATTTTAATGGATGAAAAACCGCATATCAATACTCTTATAGGAGGAGCCATCATCGTTGTGACTTTGGTCGTTCACTCAATGATGGCGTATAAAGAGGCGAAATTTAATGATGCTCAGCCGCGTTAAGCTGTCCGTACAACGCATTAAGGTCACCTAAAACCCACGCGTCGACAATTTTTTCATTTTCAAATTTAAAAAAGCAGGCACCTGAGTAACGGATACGATTGCCCGTTGGCTCAAATCCAAAAAGTTTTCCAGAGTGTGTTGCTGTATACACCAGTCTTACAGCGGCTTTATCACCTTCAATAACAATGTCTTCAATGACATGGTAAAGGTTAGGAAAAGCACTAAAAAGCATCTTGGCATAGTCGCAAAAACCATTGATGCTATCGACTCTCATACCTAAAGAGCCTCTAAAATTCAGTGAAGGGTCTAAAAATTTGTGTGCTTGGTCAAGTTTTTTCTCATTCCAAAGCACCTCATAGTACTCTTCGATCAGTTGTCTTATCTGCTTTGCCATCTATTTTTTTTCCTTTTCTAGTCCCTGTTTTACAGGTGTCTTGTGTGCAGGTGCAGCACTTGCGCCACCTTCAAACCAACTCTCACTTGCATCGTACTCAAATTCAAAAACTTTATCCAAGCCTCTGGTTTCAAGCTCTTTGTCGATGTTCTGAGGACTGAGCCCTTTTTTCTTGCAAATCTCAAGAATCTCTTCGATGTCCTCTTCAGGGATTCCACTATAACGCATCTCTAAAACTGCTTCGTTGACCGTCATTCTCTCATTCTCATTATTTCTCTTAGGCGTTACCGCCTTCAAATCCGTTTGAAAACTCAAACACCGCCTAGACAATATTTAGCGAAATTATAATCATATTTTTTCAAAAAAGAGCTAAAATTCTTTTAAAAGGAGTTTGTATGTTACGAGTGATTTTATCTCTAGCGTTATGTTGGCTTCCACTCTTCGCCATTGAGCACATTGAGCACTACGAAGTATTTGTAAAACAGTACCAAGAAAACAATACTTTCTTTCTCGTCTCACGCCGCCTTAAACTGAGTGGTGTCACCTTTTACCTTACCACAAACACACAAACCCTGCAAACAAAAGTACTCTCGCTTGACGCTTCAAAGCTGATGCCTTTAGATGAAAACTTTGCAAAAACACCCTTTGCAAAACAACTGAGTGACGCTACATCTTTACATGTAAAAGGTGGTGCGACGCATGCGACAACGCAAAACGATAAAGCAATATACCTTACAATGGATCTTTGCCCTTCACAGAAAAAAGGGTATGAGAGTGAGTTTATAGAGCATCTTACAAAACAAAATGGCAAAACACCCATCGCAATCGCCATCAGTTCGGCGTGGAAAGAGCACCATGAAAAAGAGTTTGAAACACTTCTTCACAATCCACTCTTAGAGATCACTTGGGTGAACCACACGCATACCCATTTTTATGACCGTAACCTTCCTGATCGTGAAAATTTTATGTTACATGTAAACACCAATGTCAAAAGTGAAATCCTTGGTGTAGAGAAAAAACTGCTTGAAGTTGGCATTACGCCCTCCGTATTCTTTCGCTTTCCCGGACTTATTGCCGATGAAAAATTGATGCGAGAGCTTAGGGAAACCTACTTTTTAATTCCATTGGGGGCTAATGCGTGGGTTGCTAAAAATGAGCCTATCAAAACGGGAAGCTTCATCCTTATTCATGGCAATAAAAATGAACCTCAAGGCATAGAGATGCTGGAGAAAAAGCTTCCTGAAGTGCTCAAAACCTACCGATTTAAGCCTATTCAAGAAGCATTTGTCCAATAAGATTTTATTCGTAGTACTCGCTGTCTTTTTTATCGGTCACAAACATATGCCCCGGTGAGTGGGTGATCGCAAAAGGAAGTTTCATACTGGTAATGACGTTTTGAGGTGTGACACCACACGGCCAAAAAAGAGGAATTTCATCTGCTTTGATCTCCACCGCATCACCGTAATCAGGGTGCGCAACATCATTAATGCCGATCATTTCAGGGTAGCCAACTTGTATCGGCGAGCCATGCATACGCGGGTAATGGCTCGTAACCACACACGCATCGGCGACTTTTTCTTTTTTAATCGGGCGCATACTTACTACCATTTCACCCTCAAAACCTTCAACGCTCTTGAGTTTAATGTTGGTTCTATACATTGCCACATTCTTTTGTTGATCAACATGGCGAAGCGGCATACCATTTTCAATGAGTGCATTTTCAAATGAAAAACTGCAACCGATCAAGAAAAAAACCAAATCAGGTGTATAAAAAGGGGTGATGTCTGTCACGGTCTCGACCAAAACACCATCGCGCAAAATGTTGTATTTTGGAATCTCTTTTAAGATATCAGCGCCAGGAGCGAGCACTTTGGAGATATGTCCCTCGTGAATCACTTCAAGTACTGGAATAGCTTTGGAGTTTTCTTTGGCAAACGCTTCAAAACGTTTGGCGTACTCCCTTGGAAGGGCTACCATATTCATCTGGATGTAACCAGGACATTCGCCCGCGGTCGGTCTTGTAAATTCGCCTTTAGCAATCTTAGAGCGCAACTCTTTTGGACACATTTTAATCCCTTTTTTTGGTTAAATTGTATCAAATTTTAGATACAATTTTTCCAGTTAACTTTTTACATGTAAAGGCTTTCATGCATAATTTTCATACCATTGAAGAGATCGTTCTCCAACACTCAACCCGCAATATGGACAAAATTCAGGCACATTTTCCCAATGAACACACCAAACATGCTGTTAATGCTTTTTTAAAGCTCGAAAAAGGCGTTGTTTTCATCTATACTGGCTTTTACGTTGCTGGCTATGCCGAGACCGATGGACCTTTGGGCGCATACTTTTTAGCCAAAGCATTTTTAAAACTGGGTTATACGCCTGTCATTATCACCGATTCTTTTTGCGAAGACTATTTCCCCGATGTCAAAACACTCTACATTCCACTTTCCGGACTAAGTGATGAAGAGAGCACGATGATTTTAAATACCTATAAGCCTATTTGCCACCTCTCCATCGAACGATGCGGACAAAACCATGAAGGGCGTTACCTCAACGCTCGCGGTGTTGACATCAAAGAATTTACTGCTCCAGTGGATGAACTTTTTAAAAAAGGAAGCAAAACAGCCCCTAGCTTTGGCATAGGTGATGGCGGCAATGAAGTGGGCATGGGAAGCTTTGCAGAAATACTCAAAAATAAAGAGTTTTTTTACGACTACTGTGTCATTCCTTGCGACTACCCAATGATCGCTTCGGTTTCTAACTGGGGAGGTTATGGATTCATTGCAGAGCTTGAAAAATCTTTACATATAAATGTTCTACCAAGTTTTGAAGAGGTTGAAAAATACCTCGAATTCATTGTTTCCAAAGGCTCAGTCGATGGCATCAAACGAGAATCTGTTATGTCCGTCGATGGTAAAGAGTGGTCGTTGGAGCCTGAAATTCTCCAAGCACTTAAAGACTATGCAACAAAAGGATAACCTATGAAAGTGATTTGTCCCTCTTGCCTCGCAACCAATAATGTCCCAAAACAAGAAGTCTATAAAAAAGCAAACTGCGGTAAATGCAAAGCTTCCTTGCTTGACCCACACCCACTAGCGCTTACAAGCGATAACCTTGAGGCTGTCTTAGAGAGTACCGATGTTCCCGTCATCGTGGACTTTTGGGCGCCTTGGTGCGGACCGTGCAAAATGTTCGCCCCCATCTATGAACAAGCCGCACGCGCTTACCCGCTTCGTGTTTTATTTGCCAAAGTTGACACGGAAGCCGAGCAATTCCTCGCTTCGCGCTTTAAAATTCGCTCCATTCCAACGCTTATCGTCTTTAAAGACGGCAAAGAGATTGAGCGCGTTAGCGGAGCTATGAATCATGAAGGTTTGGATCGTTTTGTGGAGAGGTTTTTGTAAAACCTCTCTTAATCTTTCCAAAAAAGTTACTTACTTTAACTACTCCCAAAAAATAAAATCTTTCAAATTGCAATATTTTCAACCCCTCTTTTCCCACTTTGCTACCATATACTCATAAATCAACATTGAGGTGTGTGATGGTTCTTGGCAAGTGCCCGTATTGTGGCGGAGCGGTGATGTCGCAAAAGCTGACCATTCAAGGTCAAAAGGTCAATCTTTACCGTTGTGAGCATGCGAAAAAAGAGCGTGATATTAACGATGACTATGTTTTTAGTAGCGATGCAACGTGTCGGTTTCGGGTTTACTCCAACACTTTTTTACGCTGGAACAAGCGAAGCCTCAGCGAATACGAGATGAAGCAACTTCTAAAAGAGGGGCAAATTGCTGTGCGTTTGCATGGCAGGAAAGGAACGAGCGAGTATTTTAAATACATCATCCCCGATCTCGAATATGGCGTCTCAATACTTTGGGATATGGAAGTTGCCTAAAGCTTACATGTAAAAATATTTACATGACGATTTGAGGGGATGGCATGTCGATATAATAGCCCTGCGAGTAGTCAATACCCAGTTGTTTAACCGTAGAGAGAACGGTGCTAGAGTGTACAAACTCAGCAACAGTTTGAATGCCAAGTTTTTTAGAAAAATTCACAATAGTCTCAACGATAATTTGTGCATTTTTATCTTGGTCAATGTCTTTGATGAGGCTGCCATCAATTTTAAGAAAATCAGGATTGAGTTTGGTTATGTAGGAGAAGTTAGAAAACCCGCTTCCAAAATCATCGATGGCTACTTTTGCCCCATAACGTTTAATCTCATTGAAAAAGTGCATTACTTTATTAAAGTCATTGACTTTTTCGGACTCTAAAAGCTCAAAAGTAACTCGATGTCCCATATTTGAGTCGCGCAATTTTCGGATAATAAAATCGTAAATCTCTTGGTTAATAATGTCCTCAAACGAGAGGTTGATGCTAAAGTCAAACGGATGTGTTTCAAAGACCTTAAAGCTTTTATCAATGATTGTCATCGTGATCTTGTCATACACTTTAATCATCTTCGCAACCGGAATAAAGTTGTGCGGTGAGTGGATAACCCCCTCTTCGTCAATCAAGCGGGAGAGCGCTTCAAATTTTATAATTTCATTGGTTTCATTGTCGATAATCGGCTGAAAATAAGGCACGATGCCTGAATAATCAACAATAGCTTTACGCACTTTTGTTGCATACTTGAGGTTGTTCTCATACTCTTGCGAAAAATTCATTGTGTCTTCATAGATCCAAAATTTCAACTGCTCTTTTTTGGCATATTTCAAAGCCATACTCACTTTAGAAAAGATGTCATCATTCGTGAAACTCGCACTTGAAGAGAGTGTACAATCTACATAAATCTCTGTTTGAGCATAGGCGTATTTCAAATGTGTGAGCTGTTTGGAAAGGTGTATGAGATAATTTTTAAGCAGATAAAAGCTCATTCGCTCAGGCACTAAAATAGCAAATTCATCGCCAGCAATACGGTATACTGCAACATCTTGAAGCTCAACTTTAAGTGTTTTAGCAAATGACTCTAAAATGAAATCTCCCACGACAAAACCATAAAAATCATTAAGTAATTTAAAGTTATCAATATTGGCGATAATGAGTGTGAAGTTATTGATTTCTTCAAGATCATGGCGCAATCTATAAAGGTTCGGCAAACGAGTCAGTGGGTCAGTATAAAACTGTTCTACAAGATTTTTTTGAACTTTTTTGAGTTCATTAGAGAGAAGTTTGATCTTATCTTTTTGTTCTTGCTCTTTTTCTATGCTATTCTCCATGCAAAGCCCTTTATACAAACGTGTGACAATGTGTACTAACCATTGTATCCAAAGATTAATAAATTGTAAAATTGTGACACTTTCATTGCTAAAAATAACACTCTAATGTCAGATTGAGTCTGCTTTTGCTACAATAAAATGAGATTTAACAGAGGAGGAAGCGTATGTTCAAACAAAAAAAATTTCTGCTTATTTGTGGATTTATGGTACTTTTAAACACCTACGCTATGAGTAAATCTCAAGAAATTGAAATCCCGCGCATCGCTTATAAAGATATTTATAAATACTATGTTTTAGAAGAAGGAAAACAAGCAACAACAAATTACATTATATTAAGACGTCAAAGTTTTGACACAATTTTATATATTAAAGCCGAAGTCAATTGTCCTTCACGCTATATAAGACAACTGGGAACGAGCACGAGATCGGCAAGGGAAATACAACCCGCAAATCCATCCCAATGGTACCAACCAACGATGGGTACCGTTGAGCTAGATATTATTAATTACGTTTGTCGTTAACCCATCAATTGTTCAAGGAGAGGCTTCATTTTAGCATAGTCTTCTCGTTTACTAAAGGCTTGCATCAGTTGAAGTTTAAGCGCGCTTGCTTGGGTGTCAAAAAAATCAGATGAACTTCCCGCACCTAAAAGATCCAGTCCATTTATGCCTAGCGTATTCATAGCATTCCAGACTTCTGGAGAACTAAGCGCATTGTTGGTGTCTTCTTTAATGAGTTTTGTCAGCCATGAACTATCATCTTTGTTTGCCCCTGTTGAATCATAATGAAGTAAGAAATCCTCAAAGCTTCCTTTATCACCCTTGATCGAATTATAAAGCCCATAACTGATACCGGCATAGGGATCAACTTGAAATAGTCTGTTATCCATGGAAAACTCCTTTTACATGTAAAGATACAAGCAAAAAACATACCTATTTAGAGAGTGTCGTATAGTAACCCTCATACGTTTTGCCATCCACCACGTACGAAACAAAGCCTTCTTTAGCAAAACCCCATGTTGCAAGGCATAACATCATTGTCGCCAGTAAAAAATTTTTCATCTTTTTCTCCTTAGGGTATAATTTCACTATTGTAAAACAGCTTTCTTCAAGTTTTCTATGGCATCATTGATCTAACGCTATTTTTTAAGATTGTAACATGCTTGTAACTTTTCTTCTCTACGATTGTGTTATTAAAATTTTTAGTGGAGGCTCTCTCGTGAAATCACTCAAAACACTCTGTATCTCTCTTTCTTTAGTTGCATCAAGCCTATGCGCAGGCACCAGCGTAGAATTCATCGGCATGAATGCGCCAACAACGCCTGAACAGATGGCAAAAACCTACTCGGAAGCTAAAGTCATCATCCATACACAAAGTGGTGGCAAGATCGAAAGAGCGCTTTCGTATGAAACGCTTTTTGGTGTTAAAGATAAAGTTGGCACAAGCAAAAACCCTGCTGGACAGCTTTACTCCGCTTCCATGAAACCTCTGCTCGACCCTTTTGGTAAGCCCCTCATCGCTGAGACTCCCGATAGCAACTCGCTTTTAAATGTTGAAGGCTCACTTTACCTTGTAACGCATTATGAATACGACTGGATTTTAAGCAATGGTTCTTCGGCTGAGAAAACAGATGTTTGGCATGAGCGAGCACCGATGAGCATGACACTCACATCTCTTCGTCAAAATCCTGTGGATGGCAAGCTCAAAGCTGTCGATCAATACCCCATCGATTTTTCAAAGGTTGGTGGCATCTGGATACCATGTGCAGGTTCTCAAACACCGTGGAACACTCACTTAGGAAGCGAAGAAGATTATGATCTTTTCTTTACAAAGGCAAGTGGAAAAGAGTATCAACGAGCACAAAAAGGGCTCAAAGCAATGAGTGAGCTCTACTTTGAAGGTAAAAAAGAGGCGAAAGCTTATGACTATGGCTACATCACCGAAGTCACTGTCAAACCCAATGGCAAAACCTCTGTTAAAAAACACTATGCGATGGGTCGAGCCACATGGGAAATGTCTAAAATCATGAGTGACAAGAAAACCGCCTTTTTTGGCGATGATGGCACACAAGTTGGTCTTTACATGTACATAGGAGATGGCGAAAAAGAACTCGACAGCGGTACACTCTACGCAGCAATCTGGAATCAAACCAATGAAGATAATGCCAAAGATGGCGGTCAAGCAACTCTGAGTTGGATCAAACTAGGACACGCCAGTAGCGAAGAGGTATGGCGATGGAAAGAAAATCTAAGCTTTGATGACATCTTTGAGGCGTATTCGCCCGCAGAGTATGACCCTCAAAAGCATGAAGGATTTAAAGCAATCAAAGCGGGTCACTCTGAAATTGAGTACATCAAACTCAAACCAAATATGGAACGTGCCGCAGCCTTTTTAGAGACCAGACGTTATGCCGCTTACCTTGGAGCAACAACCGAGTTTAACAAAATGGAAGGTGTTGCCTTTAACAAAAAAGATAAAAAACTCTACATCGCCATGTCTTACATCGAAAAAGGTATGACTAAAGATGCAAGTTTTGGCAAAGATGACATTAGAGTTGCTAAAAATCGTTGTGGTGGAACTTACGAGTTATCGCTAGCATCTGGGGTTTCTGACACGAATGGAGAAGCTATCAAAAGTGAATTTGTCCCAACCTCAATGTATGTCCCCGCTCCTCTTTTAGGACAAGAAGTCCCTGCCGATCTTTTTGGGAACACCTGCGCAGTTGACAAAATTGCCAACACAGACAACCTCTTTTACTCATCAGCAATGCGTACGCTTTTCATCGGTGAAGACAGTGGCGCACATGTGAACAACTACTTGTGGGCATACAACATCGACACGAAAAAACTTTCACGCATTCTTTCTATCCCAGCAGGTGCGGAGTCAACAGGATTGCAAGTGGTTGAAAATATAAACGGCTATGCGTACATCATGAGCAACGCCCAACATCAAGGTGATTTTATCAAAACCATGGACAAGGTGCTTCAAATTAAAGTTGCCCCTAAAATCGATAAATTTCAAGCACCCGTTGGTTACCTTTATGGCATACCAGGGCTTTAGTATCTGAGTATGTTTAAAACATTCTTTCATTTATGAAAAAAGTAAAAAACAGTGCTCTTTATGTAATCTCAAAATATTATAATGAAAAATATCTCATTATTAAGGAGTCATGATGCCAAAAAAAATTCTCTTTATCGTCGGAGACTATGTAGAAGATTATGAAATTATGGTGCCTTTTCAAGCGTTGGCAGCTGTGGGACACACCGTCACAGCTGTTTGCCCTAACAAAAAAGCAGGTGAGTTTATCCGCACGGCGGTGCATGACTTTGAAGGTGACCAAACCTATAGCGAAAAACCGGGACACAATTTTACCCTTAACGGTACATTTGATGCCATCAAAGCTGAAGCGTTTGACGCCCTTGTCATCCCTGGTGGTCGCGCTCCTGAGTACCTTAGACTGAATGAGAAAGTGCTTGACATTGTACGCCATTTTGCCAAAGCAAATAAGCCTATCGCTGCGATTTGCCATGGAGCACAACTCTTAGCAGCCGCTGACGTTTTAGGTGGCAAAAGTTGTTCCGCCTACCCTGCGTGCGCACCTGAAGTCACCAAAGCGGGAGGAACATACAAATCCATCGAAGTGACTGAAGCTGCTGTTGATGGAAACCTTGTCACCGCTCCTGCATGGCCTGCTCATCCACAATGGATCGCCAAATTCTTAGTCGTTTTGGGAACTAAAATCACGCTTTAAAATTTCTTCTATAGTGAGGAGTAAGTTTACTCCTCACTTTCTAAGGAAATATTATGTCACTCATTACGCACTTAGACCATCTTGTCTTAACGGTTGCAAGTATCAAGCGAAGTTGTGCTTTTTACACAAACGTCTTACAGATGGAAAAGATAGCTTTTAAAAGATTCAAAGCACTCAAATTTGGACACAGCAAAATCAATTTGGATGAAATAGGCATGAGTTTAAACCAAAAACCATACATCCAACCGCAGACTCAACCGATCTATGCTTGATCACGCACATGCCAATCGAGCAGTTTTTAGAGTATTTACATCATTGCGGTGTTGTTTGTATTGAATGACCTTTAAAATAAATAGAGCTAGACATGAACTACTTTACTGACTTTCTGTCTATTTTCGTGACCCCCGATGGGAAACATCATCAAAGTCGCTAATGAGCTAATGCCAATGTGCTAGGCAATGTAAAAAGTTAACGAGTCTTTCAATTTTAAGTACCTAATAACTTAACCAATCTACAAAAAAGAGTAAAATTAATAATTTTAAGTTATTATATTGTTCAAAATTATAATTTATTTAGAGGAGATATTATTTGACTAGTATTAATCAGATTCTTGAATCTTATATCAATCAACTTGACTCTATTTATTATTCATTACCAATAGTTATGAAAAGTACAATTGATGCTACTCAATTAGCAAATGACGGCGTCAAAATATTTCTTGAAAAATATGGAGAAGAAATTGATGATGATGATGGACACAAAAGCTTTAATCTTCCTATAAAATTTTCAAAACACATAAATAGAAAGAAAAAGAGAGTTGATCATTTAAAAATCGCCTTATCGCAATTACCAAAAAATTTTTTAGTTTCTTATGTTTCTGCATATGACGCTTTTTTAGGAAAATTATTAAGAGCATTATATACCTTACATCCCGAATTACTTAATTCAAGTGAACGCGAATTACAGTTTAAAGAGCTTATTGAATTTGCGTCCATTAATGATGCAAGAGAGTATATTTTGGAAAAAGAGATTGAATCTGTTTTAAGAAAAAGCCATGCCGAACAATTTAAATATATGGAAAACAAATTCAATATACTGCTAACAAAAGATTTAAAAATTTGGCCAGAATTTATTGAAATTACTGAAAGAAGAAATTTATTAGTACATAATGATGGTATTGTTTCAAACCAATATCTCAAAACATGTAAGTTAAATAATATCCAAACAGAAGAAAAGGTAAATAATATTATTCAGGTTAATAAACATTATTTGAAAAATGTTTATTTATGCTTGTACGAATTAGGCTTTAAGTTAGCTCATGTTTTATGGAGAAAAGTTTTGAAAGATGATTTAGAAAATGCAGACAGTAATTTAATAGATACTACTTATGAACTTCTTGCTAATAAACAATATGATTTAGCAAAAATTCTTCTTGATTTTTCATTAATAATACTTAAAAGTCATCACAGTGATGTTAACAAAAGAGTCTTACTTATTAATAGAGCTTTAGCATATAAATTAAGTGGAGACCATGAAAAGTGTAAAGAAGTTATTTCAAAAGATGATTGGAGTTCTTGTAGTATAACATTCAAGTTAGCTGTCGCTGTACTTCAAGAAAACGATGAAAAAGTTTATAAGTTAATGAAAACAATTGGAAAAGACAATCAAGAATTACCTGAACATGCGTATGAGGAATGGCCTCTATTCAGAGCTTATAGAGATAAAGATGAATTTTTAAATGCCTATCAAGAAATTTTTGGAAAAGACTTAGAAATAATTGAAAAAATTGAGATTTAACTTTTAAACAGCACGCTCATGCAGGTTAGCCCTGCCTCAGCCTTTACAAACTCACTGATATTGACTGTTTCAACCCTGTAGCCCAGCGATTTTACCAGCGCAATGCTTTTAGGAAATGCTTCGTTCATGCAAAGGATGTTGCCGATTTTCAGCACATTGACGCCAAAAGGCTCATCGCTGAGTGCTTCGATTTTAGAAAAACCTTTAAATGCTTCTACATCCACCCAGTTAGAATTGATAAAAATCGTTTGATTGTCCAATGCTGTAACGCCTGTTTTGAGATGCAAACATCCAAAAACTTTCACCGCGATGACCTCATAACCCAAAGGCTTGATGATCGCTTCGAGTGCTTGAATGCCCTCTTGATTGGTACGTGATGACTCACCTACAAAGATTTTTTTACCTACTTTCAAAACATCGCCACCTTCAATTTTTGCGGGTAATGTGATTCGCTCTATTTTGCGGTACTGCGAAAAGACTTTTCCCATAGATGCACTCTCGGCTCTGCGTGACTCCACACCCATAGAGGTCAACACGGCGACCTCATCAAAAACAATGATGGGATCTTCCACAAAAACACTATCGGGCAGTGCGATATTTTCATCTAACGTAATGACCTTTGCCCCACAACGCTCCAGCATGGAGCGATAATTTTGATGTTGAACATTGGCCTTTTCAATGTCAATCGCTTCACTTTCTAAAAACGTAAGCTCGCAGTTTTGTAAATTTGGAGATGGAAGATGGGTAATCGCCATAAGCATTTAAAGATCCTTGTGTCAGTTAAAGATAAAATGATAACACAACACCAATGTGCTTTAAGTAAAATTGAAGTAGCATAACCTTACGACTCATCTTCGCTGGAGGATACCATGAAACATGAACCGCTTTCATCATCTGAACTAGAGCACATTAACGCGTATTGGCGTGCAGCCAATTATCTTTCTGTTGGGCAAATTTACCTGCTCGATAACCCGCTGCTTAAACAACCTTTGACATTAAAACATATCAAACCGCGCCTTCTTGGGCATTGGGGCACAACACCAGGGCTTAATTTTATCTACGCGCATCTAAACCGTATCATTCAAAAAGATGATCTTAACATGCTCTTTATCGCAGGGCCTGGGCATGGAGGGCCTGCTGTGGTTGCCAACACTTACTTGGAGGGAATCTACAGTGAAGTCTATCCTGAAATCTCACAAGATGAAAAAGGTATGCAAAAACTCTTCAAACAATTCTCATTTCCGGGCGGCATTCCAAGCCATGCCGCGCCCCAAACACCCGGTTCCATCCATGAGGGAGGTGAGCTTGGGTATGCGGTGTCGCATGCTTATGGTGCGGTATTTGACAACCCTGAACTTATCGCGTGTTGTGTAGTCGGTGATGGCGAAGCTGAAACAGGACCTCTGGCTACAGCGTGGCACTCCAACAAATTTTTAGACCCAAAACGTGATGGCGCAGTGCTTCCCATCTTACACCTCAACGGCTACAAAATCGCCAATCCAACCGTACTTGCGCGCATCTCGCACGATGAGCTTGAAAAACTCTTTGTGGGATATGGGTATGAACCCTACTTTGTTGAGGGCGATGAGCCCATGGCGATGCATCAAAAAATGGCAGAAACCTTGGATGCCATAACCCTCAAAATTAAAACCATTTGGCATGAAGCCCGAAATAAAGGCAATACAAAGCGTCCTCGCTGGCCTATAATTATTTTACGTAGTCCCAAAGGCTGGACAGGTCCTAAAGAGGTTGATGGACTCAAAACCGAAGGTTCATGGCGTTCACACCAAGTGCCACTTTCCGAGCTTGATAAAAAACCTGAGCACATTACCATTCTTGAAAACTGGATGAAAAGTTATAAACCCGAAGAGCTTTTTGATAAAAATGGAAAACTTATTCCCAAGCTCGCATCTCTTGCTCCACAAGGCGAAAAACGCATGGGAGCAAATCCTCATACCAATGGTGGGGCTTTACTCAAAGAGTTACACGTGCCTGATTTTAAAAAATATGCAGTAGAGGTCAAAGCCCCAGGTTTTGTCACCTGCGAATCCACACGTACTTTAGGAAATTACCTGCGTGATGTGATGGCTTCTAATATGCAAAATTTTCGCGTTTTTGGACCCGATGAAACGGCATCCAATCGCCTAGGTGCGCTTTTTGAAGTGACTAACCGCGTTTGGATGGCAGAGCATTACGACACAGATGACCACCTTGCCCAAGATGGTAGAGTCATGGAAATTCTCTCCGAACATACCTGCCAAGGCTGGTTAGAGGGTTATCTACTCACGGGACGTCATGGCTTTTTCTCGTGTTATGAGGCATTTATCCACATCATCGACTCCATGTTCAACCAACATGCAAAATGGCTTAAAGTGACCAGTCGTGAAATCCCATGGCGTAAACCTATTGCATCGCTCAACTATCTTTTGACCTCACACGTTTGGCGTCAAGACCACAACGGTTTTTCACACCAAGACCCTGGCTTTATCGATGTCGTCGTGAACAAAAAAGCACACATCGTCAATGTCTACTTTCCACCCGATGCCAACACACTTTTATGGGTTGGGGAACATTGTCTTAAAAGTCGTGACTCCATCAATGTCATCGTTGCGGGAAAACAGCCTGAATTACAGTGGCTTGGTATGAAAGAAGCGATAGAACATTGTGAAAAAGGCATTGGTATTTGGGAGTGGGCAAGCAATGATAAAGGGGACGAGCCTGATGTGGTGATGGCATGTTGTGGCGATGTCCCAACGTTAGAAATGCTCGCAGCGGTGAGTATTTTACACGACTTGGCACCTGAGCTCAAAATTCGTTTTATCAATGTTGTTGACCTTATGGCACTTGAACCCCAAGAAGAGCATCCTCATGGACTGTCACATGAAGCCTTTAACGCCCTCTTTCCTAAAGATACCCCTACCATCTTTGCGTATCATGGTTATCCGTGGTTGATTCACCGTTTGGCGTACCGAAGAGCCAATCACGACCATTTACATGTAAGAGGGTATAAAGAAGAGGGAACGACCACAACGCCCTTTGATATGGTTGTACTCAACGATATGGACAGATTTCATTTGGTTATGGATGTGATGGATCGCGTACCTAAAATGCACGCTCATGCAGAGTCTATTAGACAAAAAATGCGCGCAAAACTGCTTGAGCATAAAACATACATTGAAGCGTACGGTCAAGATATGCCGGAGATTTTAAACTGGAAGTGGACGAGGTCGCTTTAAAGCACCTCGCGCGCCATTTTTTGCATGACTTTTGCGCTTACATGTAACGCTTCAAGCTCTTCAGGTAAAAGTTTGTAATTGAGGATTTTACTAGCCCCCGCTTTGTTTACGACAACGGGAACATTAAGCACGACATCGCGAAGCCCATACTCACCTTCTAAGTAAACACCAAGAGGAAGTACAGAGTGTTCGTTGTTGGCAATCGCACGAATGATGCGAAAAACACTTGCCGCTATGCTGTGATTGGTATTGCCTTTTTTGTGGAAAATCTCAAAGCCAGCATTGATGACATCGTGGTAAATTTGTTCTTTATCCAGCGGTGGTAAGCCATTGAGTTCACAAAACGTATCGACGTCTAAACCACAAATATTGCAAATACTCCAAGGAATCGTACTTCCTTTTCCATGTTCGCCCAAAACAAAACCATAAATATTTTTAGGGTCTATCCCTACTTTTTTACTGACAATTTTCATAAAACGTGCCGTATCAACCAATGTCCCCGCACTGATAAGGCGCTCTCTTGGGTAAAGCCCCTCTTTAAAAGCGATATGCGTTAAAACATCTACGGGGTTGGTCACCATGATAAGAATAGCATTGGGGGCATAGTGATGAAGTTCGCGCACCATACTTTTAATCAGTGAAGCGTTTTCACCTAAGAGTTCATCTCTGGTTTGATTACCTTTGAGTTGAACACCTGCGGTGATGACAATAACATCACACTCCTTGCAATCGGCATAGTCACCATGATGCAAGCGTGTGTTTCGTGCATACGTAAAAGAAGCGACATACGAAAAATCTTCGATCTCTGCCCAAGCTTTCTCTTTATTGCGATTGACCAAAGTGATTTCACTCATATTGCCAAGCGTTAAGAGGTAATTCACTAACTCAACACCAACGCCACCCGCTCCGATAATTCCTACACGCATACATTTCCTTTGAAATAATGCAAAATTATAACATCCTTTGGAGCAAGGGGTGTCTTAAAAAATAATCATCTTATTTTAGGAAAAAATTAAGCCCTAAATATATCCCAGAACCGAGTAATGCTGTAACCGGTAACGTGAAGAGCCATGAAAGCACAATGACTTTTACCGTGCCTTTTTGCACACCGCCATCAGGTTCTGCTACCATGGAGCCTGTGACTGCACTGGAGAGAATATGCGTTGTACTAACAGGAGCATGCGCAAAGTTCGCCAATAAAATTGTAATCATCGCAGTCGCTTGTGCGACAGTTCCTTGCATATAATTAATCGGCTTTGAACCAATTTTTTCACCAATGGTATGTACAATCCTTTGGTATCCTATCATCGTGCCAATTCCTATAGCAAAAGCAACCGCCATGATAACCCAATAAGGGGCATACTCAATAGAAGCGACAAGGTATTTTCGCTGATTGGCTATGTAATCAGACTTATCTTTGTCTGTTAAGAGATAAATTTTTTCAGCTTGAGCAAAGAAGTTATCTGAACATAAAATAGAGGTACGAATGCTCCATCTATCCTTAGGAGAAAGCTGTGAATACGAACTTAATCCATCAAGTTTTGAAGCAACAAGAGATGTGGTAGCGGCAACTTGGTCTACGTTACATTCTGCAATCGTATTCTTTGTTTTTAACGCACTAATGAGACGCTTTTCATTGACAAGCTGTGCAATTTTTTCATTGTTATCTGCATAAAACCGTGCTAAGTTATTGGCAGCATCTTTGGTTTGAATAATCTTATAGTGATGTGAGTTCATATCTAACGCATAATAATTTGGCAAAATACCAATAAGGATGATCATAATAAGACCTATACCCTTTTGTCCATCATTTGAACCATGCGCAAAACTAACACCTGCCCCTGTTGCGACGATTCCCATTCGCGCTAGGAAACTAGGATGTTTTCTTTTATCTTCATCATTGGGAGACTTGAAAAGTTTTGGATTGTCAATATATTTTCTTGCTAATTTCATAAGCACTAATGCAAAAACAAATCCTATAACTGGCGATAAAGCCAAGCCCGTTAAGACCGTATAAACAACTTTCCAATTCACGCTATGCGAAAGATCAAACCCATTAACAATACCAAATGTGGCACTAACGCCAATAATAGAGCCAATAAGTGAATGAGAACTTGATACTGGCAAAGCAAAATACCATGTACCAAAATTCCATATAACAGCAGAAATAAGAAGTGAATAAACCATCGCAAGTGCGGCATTTTGATTTGTTTCCACCATAATGTCGAGTGGAAGCAAGTGAACGATGGCGTAAGCAACACCGATACCGCCCATTAAAACACCTAAAAAGTTCATAATACCAGACATAATGACAGAATACTTCGCCTTCATCGAGTGCGTGTAAATAATCATTGCGACTGCATTCGCAGTATCGTGAAAACCATTAATCATTTCATAAAATAAAGCAATCCCTAACGATAAAAGCAATAAGGCTATCGTAAGAGCGCTGACATCATTTAAAGCATTCCAAAGTACAGACATATATTATCATCCTAATTGTTGTTAGTATTGTAACTTTATCTAATAAATCTAGTCAATTTGCTTTAATTGGAAATATTTTTTTGAGTATTTTTTGGATTGAAATAATAAGAGCGGTGCAATAAAATATAAACAAATGATTAAAAAGCTAGAGGTTTGGCATTTTAAAGAGTTGTTTTGGGATTTTCACATTTTGAATGTTTAAAAAACTAACATAACGCTCAGGTTGGGTAGACTGAGCGTTATGTATAAAATTGGAGATTATGTACAAAAAGGAGGTTTTTGTCTTGGTAATGAAAGTATAAACGATTATAATAAATAAGATATGAACCATTAGTAAATAAATTATAAATCATTACTAAAATTTTAGTTACTCTGAAAAATTTTGTTGATTTGTTACATTGGACTTTAGGAGATTTAAAAAAAGAGTGGCTCCGAATGCAGGATTCGAACCTGCGACCAAGTGATTAACAGTCACCTACTCTACCGCTGAGCTAATTCGGAACACTTTGAATGAGGTCGAAATTATAGTCAAAAAATACTTTATTGTCAAGATGTATTTCAAAAATACACCAAAAAGAGTTTGTACAAACAATTTTTACAAGACCTATAAATCTTACATAGTAATACATATTTATTCAAGAAAAGGTAAGAAAAAAGGTTGTACGATATGTGTGATATTTGATTTCAGGGAGTTGGTATGCATAGAAAACTTGCTACACTAGCACTTGTCGGAACGTTCAGTCTTTCTATGTTTGCCGCAGAATTTATTACTATTGGAACAGGTAGTGTAACGGGAACATACTACCCAACAGGTGGATCAATCTGCCAAATGGTGAATAAAAATAAAAAAGAGACCAATATTCGATGCTCTGTAGAATCCACCGCTGGCTCTATTTATAATGTCAATACAATTAAAGCAGGTGAACTTGACTTTGGCATTGCACAAAGCGATACTGTTTATCAAGCCTATAGAGGTGAAGGCAAATTTGAGGGAGCTGCTGCGATACCAGAGCTTAAAAGTGTTATAGCAATCTATCCTGAGCTTTTAGCCCTTGTTGTCAGTCAAAAATCAGACATCAAAAAGATAACTGATCTCAAAGGGAAAAAGATTAATCTTGATTCACCAGGCTCAGGTACACGCTTTACAGCAAATATTGTCTTTGATGCTTTTGGCATGAAACTCTCTGCTCTTGCCCCAACGAATGAGCTTAAATCATCTGATGGACCAACGCTGCTACAACACAATCAAATAGATGGTTATTTTTTTCTAGCGGGACATCCAACGGCTAACATTAAAGATGCGGCTAACGTTGTTGACATCTCTATTGTTCCTATCGAAGGCCCTAGCATCGATGCTCTTTTGAAAAAATATCCCTATTACGCAAAAGGCTTTATCTCTAAAACATTTTACAGAGGTGTTCCAAATGATGTTCCAAGTATTGGGGTGAAAGCTGTTCTTGTAACCAATAGCAAAGTAAAAGAAGAGACCGTCTATCAAGTCACCAAAGCCATTCTTGACAACTTCGAGAAATTCAAAGAACTTCATCCAGCCTACAAAACGATTACAAAACAAAGTCTTCTTGAAGGTTTAAGTGCACCCCAACATCCTGGTGCCATTCGAGCTTTTAAAGAAGCAGGACTTTTATAAAAATTAGTGTGTCGTATAAAAATCAACGCCAGCGATATGCTTTACATGTAAAACATTTTCATCGACTAAATGTTGTAGATTTTCAAGGCTTTGCTCATCAAAACAGAGCGCTATATCTTCAAAACTCTGTGGTCTGCGTTTAAGAAGTTCAAGTATCTCTTCTTTACTAAAATGGCGCTTTTGTGGAATATAGTTTTTCTTGTAAGCGATGTTTACATGTAAGCCTTGAAGCAGATTTGCAAGCTCAATCAAACGCTCGATACTCACACCTTTTACATCATACGCAGGTGGGCGATCGATAGTGCCAACATCAATACGATCGGGGTTGATGTCATGCAAAACGGCGCTTAATGCTTGAAACTCTTCTTCGGTGTCATTTAATCCTTCGACCACCAAAATTTCAATCACAAGTTCTTTTGAGTAACGCTTTCTAAAACGTTTCATCCCTTCAATAATCTCAGCTATCTCAATGCCTTTATGAGCACGATCGAGCTTTTTAAAACATTTAGGACTAACACAATCTAAAGAGAGTTTGACGATATCCAGTTTTGAGAGAATCTCTTGGATGGCTGGATCGGAAATGGTCGCACCATTAGAAAGAATAAGAAGTTTATGCTCTTTTTTTATTTTGAGTATACCCTCAACTAAGGCACCCAGTTCTGGGTAAAGAGTAGGCTCACCATTGGCAGTAAGTGTAATGACATCAATATTTTGATGCTTATGCAATGCTTCGCCAAGTGCCTCTAAAATTTCTTGAGTTGAAGGTGCCTCTTTGGCTTTATCGACTGTTTTAGCGCCTTTGAGTTCGCAGTAAAGGCAGTCAAAATTACATTGCTTGGACAAGGGACTAAGGTCGATGCCAAGAGATTGCCCAAAACGTCTAGACGTAATAGGTCCAAAAACAATGTTACTCATGGCAAAGTCCTTTACATGTAAAGAAGTTTGCCCTTAAAATAAGGGCAAACCGTTAGATTTTCGTGCGAGTTTGTACTTGTTTGATGAAGTATTTAGCGTGTTCAACGGGAATATCTGGCAAAATACCATGCCCTAAGTTAAAGATATGTCTCTCATTTTTCATAACATTGATAATATGATCAATTCCCTCATCAATCGCCTCTTTGCTGTAAAGGCGCGTTGGCTCCATGTTGCCTTGAAGAACATACTTACCTCCCAATTTTGCTTTTGCGAGCTCAATCGGCGTTGACCAATCCACACCAAAAACATCAAATTCACCATCGATTTTATCCAAATAACCACTAATTCCTTTTGGGAATAAAATAATAGGAACATGCGGGTATTTTAATTTCAAATACGCGCTAATCTCTTTCATATACGACCAGCTAAATTCAAAATAAGCACTCTCTTCAAGTGCTGCTGCCCATGAGTCAAAAATCATCACGACATTGGTACCACTTTGAATTTGACGCTCCATATAACCTTTTAGCACTTCCGTTACTTTTTTCAAAAGGGCGTGCATAAATTGAGGATTAGAGTAAATCAATTTTTTGACAAGTGCATACGTCTTAGTGCCTTGACCTTCAATCATATAAGTCGCAAGTGTCCAAGGAGCCCCGCAAAAGCCAATAAGCGCTTTATCGGCAGCCAAACGACCTCGGATCAGTCGAATTGTCTCATAGACATACTCCAACCCATCAATGGCTTTTTGCACATCAAGTTTGTCAAGGTCTGCTTGGTTTTTAATAGGGTGTGAAAAAACGGGACCTTCGCCTTTTAAAAACTGAAGCTCCATTCCCATTTCAAGAGGCACAACCAAAATATCGCTAAATAAAATAGCCGCATCCACCCCTAAAATATCAACCGGTTGCAGGGTAACTGCACACGCTTTTTCAGGGTCTTTGCAAAGAGATAAAAAATCTCCCGCTTGAGCTCTGACTTCCATATACTCAGGCAAATAACGTCCGGCTTGACGCATCATCCATACAGGCGTATAGGGGGTTTTCTTACCGAAACACGCATCCACAAAAATCATTAGTGTTTTCCCTCTTTATGTAAAAAATAAAGCCCTAGAGAGAGTGCTAAAATAGAAAATGAAAGATAGAGCATCTCTAAAGCACCCTTGTATTCAGCGTGAAGTACCCGTTGAAAAAAGCTAACAACAAGTACCATCACGATCACTTTACCAATTTTATCTTTGAGTTCGTCAAGTGAGCTCACATATAAAATCTTATCGCCACCAGAATCTTTGGCAACATCAATTTCTGAGATAAAAAGCTCATAAATACCAAAACCAAAGATCAGTAAAACAACCGCAATCAAGTAGAGATCAATAGCCCCAATAATTTCAGCAACAATATCCTCATGAAAATTTTCAGGATGGATACCTGCAAAAAAGTACTGATACGTCGTTACGAGCACATGGTACAAATCAGCACTTGCAACAAAGAAGAGTGCAAATGCTGCTAAAATACTAAAAATAACGGCCGTAAGTGTAATAAACCTACTTGACCATAGGGTTGATTCAAACAATTTTTCAAGCATTACGCTTCTTCTCTTTTAATCCATTTTTGTGCAATCCTAACAGCATTTGTTGCCGCTCCTACACGAATTTGATCCGCCACACACCACAAATGAAGTACGTTATCGCGGTTGATATCTTTACGAATTCTTCCCACATAAGTTTCATTGGTATCAGTTGAGATAATTGGCATTGGGTACTCTTTTTTCGCTGGATTATCGATAACCACAACATTCTCAGCATTTTTAAGTGCTTCAATCGCTTTGTCTAAATTGACATCTTTTTCAAAATGAATAGTAATGGCTTCAGAGTGACTTCTCATGACAGGCACACGAACACATGTTGCGCTGATTTCCATTTTTTTACCCAAGATTTTTTGAGTCTCATTGACCATTTTCATCTCTTCTTTGGTGTACGCATTGTCCATAAATACGTCAATATGAGGAATAACATTAAGCGCAATTTGATGTGCGAACGTTTTAGGCTCACATTGATCAAGTTTGAATGCAAAAAAATCTTGCATTTGATTGACGAGTTCTTCCATACCACTTTTTCCAGCACCGCTGACCGCTTGGTAAGTTGCAACATCGACACGTGTAATGTTAAACAGATCATCAAGTGGTTTTAACACTTGCACCATTTGAATGGTTGAGCAGTTTGGATTAGCGATAATGCCTCTGTTTTGCCATTGGTCAATATCCGCAGGATTACACTCAGGAACAACCAAAGGAACATCGGGGTCCATTCTAAAATGGCTTGTATTGTCAATGACGACTGCACCAGCTTCTGCTGCAAATGGAGCATAGTGTGCTGAGATGTCACCACCTGCGCTAAAAAATGCAATCTCGACATCATTCTCCTCAAAAGATTTTTCAGTAAGCTCAAGCACTTTATAGGCTTTACCTTTGAACTCAACTTCAAGTCCTGCACTTTTGCTACTTGCTAATGGAACAAGATTATTGACAGGAAAGTCAACCTCTTCTAAAACTCTACACAGCTCTTCGCCAACCGCACCAGTAGCTCCAACGATTGCTACATTGTACTTTTTCATTTCTCTTACCTTATTTTTTATGTGAGACTTTTTTAATAACCCAATAGAGTTGGTATTAAGTTATCAAAAAAGTCTATTTGTCTGTTTACTACGAACTAAACCAATTACGACTCTCTAAGAAAAGATCTTCTTTACTGATCGCTTCGGTATCACTCAAGATCACTGCACGCTCGACGACAGAGATCAACTCTCTAATATTTCCAGGCCATCGATAGGTCATTAAAGATTCGATTGCCTCTTCTGAAAAATAACGCTTTTGCAAACCATATTTCTTCGTCACACGCTCTAAAATCACCTCGCAAATAGGTAAAATTTCCTCTTTACGTTGTCGAAGCGGTGCTATTTCAATAGGAATCGTATTGAGCCTATAGTAAAGGTCTTCTCTAAAATGACCTTCCTTGATGCTTTTTTTAATATCGGCATTCGTTGCAGAAACAATACGCACATCAATTGTTAACTCTTTTGTTCCACCTACTCGAACCATGACACGTTCTTGAATCACCCTTAAAAGCTTTGCTTGAAGTGTCATTGGCATTTCACCAATTTCATCTAAGAAAAGTGTTCCACCATTGGCAACTTCAAAATAACCTTTTTTCTCCGCAATCGCATCGGTAAATGCACCTTTTTCATAGCCAAAAAGCTCGCTTTCCAAAAGGTTTTCAGGAATTGCTGCCATATTGATCGCTACAAAAGGATTTTTAGCGCGTGGGGAATTTTTATGCACGTAATTGGCAAAAAGCTCTTTTCCCACACCACTTTCACCTAAAAGAAGCACACTTACATCTGTTTTTGCCGCTTTTCTTGCAATCGTTAGTGCTTTTTCAAGCTCAGGAGAAGTAGCGATAAAATCGCCATTTTCCTCTTTAGTGCTATCGATCTTTTCAAAACTCTCTTTTACTTTAGTACGAATTTTATCGTGTCGCTTGATCGCTTCAACGAGTGTTTCGATTTCAAAAGGTTTGGTTAAAAAATCTTTCACACCCAATCGAACAGACTCAATGGCACGGCTTAGTGTCGCGTTACCCGTAATCACGATAATATCATACTGACCATCAAGCTTTTTAATAAATTCAATGCCATCCATTCCAGGCATATTAATGTCTGTCACAATCAAATCAACACTGGAATCAATCTTTTTAAGTGCATCCAATGCGCTTTTGTAGGTAGAAATTTTAAATTCTTCATACTCCCCAAGTGCTATCTCTAGGGATTTTCTCATATTTATATCATCTTCTACAATTGCGACATGCATTTTTAATTAATCCTGCCAAAAAGAGTTTTACCTAATGGCATTTATGGTAGCAAATTCATCTTTAAAGTCTACTGTAAAGCGCACCGGCTCAATGACTAACTCTATTCTATCATTGCTATGTCTTAAATATTGGTCGTCCCATGAACGAAGACGCGTTGAGAGTGGGTAAAAGCAAGGAAGAATTTTATCGAAATGCTTTCGCAAGAAAGCTTCTTTAGAAAGATTGGTACTGTTTTGTAGGGGAAGTTCACATAAAACTTGCTTCTTGCCTTCATAAGGAATCATGGCAAGAGCAATGTTTTTTTCTTCATGAATCACAACACTATTTACAGTGACAATTTTGTATGAAAACCAAAAAAGATCACTGCAAAAAAGTGTTTGCGATAGTCCAAAAATTAATAGGAAAAGAGTTCGTGCCACCTACGTGCGCTCATTGTAATTTCCATTCTAACACTGTATAACCCGTCTTTAAAAGTTGCGTCTGTTATAGCAGCATCTTTAATAAGAGCATTGACTTGTGCAGTAACACGAGAATCTTTCAACATAGCATCTTTAACGGTTTCTGTTGAATTAATTTTCACACCATAAAGTTTTTCACCAAGCTGACGGTAACCATCTGTAATTGCGGCACGTTTTGCAAGAGCAACTGCTTGCGCAGGAGACACTGTATGCAAAGGAGCAATACCTTCACCGTAAACAACAAATGATTTTTCATTGCTGAAATCATATGCTGCAGCTTTTGGATCTTTAGGCGGTTCATCCTTTTTCGCAGAACAACCCGAAACAATAAGCAACAACCCTATGCTTGCCAAAAGTGTTACAAACCATCTATTCATAGCTACACCTTTAATATTTTTTTATCTTTAAGCAACTACCATTCCAATTATTCATCACTCGGTGCATCATCTGGGATAATCAAACTACCCTCAGTTGAGCTTTCATCATCTTCCAAACCTTCGCCATCAAGTTCATCGATCTCCTCTTTCGGACAACGAGCAAGACTTTGAACAACATCTTTACCATCAACAGAAACTACTTTAACACCACTGGTATTACGTCCGGCTTTTCGGATTGTCTCCATATCGACACGAATCATTTTACCGCTACTGGTCAGCGCCATAAGGTCTTTATCTTCATCAACAATGACAACACCAACTAGATCGGCAGTTTTTGGTGTAAGTTTCATAGCAATGACACCTTTACCACCACGATTTTGCAATCTGTACTCTTCAGCGGTTGTGCGTTTTCCAATACCTTTTTCAGTCACAGTCAACAACTCTTCTTGATCATGATAGATAACAGCTGCACCTACAACACGGTCATTCTCTTCTTTAAAGCGAATACCTGTAACACCACGTGCTGTTCTGCCGATCTCTCTTGCATCACCTACTTCAAAACGAATACACATACCTTTTTTCGTTACAATGAAAAGGTTTTTAGTATCGTGTGTGACAACTTTAGCGGTTACCAATTCATCATCATCATCTAATGTAATCGCTCTAACACCAACTGAGCGGATATTTTTAAATTCGCTGAGATTTGTACGTTTAATGACACCATTTTTCGTAAAGAATGCCAATGATTTTGTCTCATCAAAGTCTGTTGTTGGAATGATTGCCATAATTTTCTCATCCGCTTGTAGCTGAATGAGGTTGACAACAGCTTTACCCTTAGCGGTTCTACTTCCTTCTGGAATTCTATACACTTTGAGCCAGTAGAGTTGTCCGCGATCAGTCACAAACATCAACGTATCGTGTGTATCGGAGACAAAGAAGCTCTCAATAAAGTCATCATCGTATGTGGTTACGGCAATTTTGCCTTTGCCACCACGTTTTTGTTTTTCATACTGTTTGAGTGGTACACGTTTAATGTAGCCTCTGTGAGTAATGGTCACAACCATTGACTCATTCGCAATCAAATCTTCCACATCAATGTCATCGTAATCATCAACAATTTCAGTAATACGTTTTGATTTGAATTTATCTTTAATCTCGAGCAATTCTTCTTTAATGAGAGCATTTAAAAGTGCTTCACTACGTAAGATGTCACTAAGACGTTGAATCTCTAGAAGTAACTCTGCAAGCTCATTCTCAATCTTATCTCTCTCAAGTCCTGTAAGACGTTGGAGTCTCATATCTAGGATTGCGCCTGCTTGAACTTCACTCAGGTTAAATCGTTCGATCAAACCATCTTTGGCACTTTTTGTATCAGCACTGCCTTTGATAAGAGCGATGATTTCATCAATATTATCAAGTGCAATTTTTAAACCCTCTAAAATGTGGGCTTTGGCTTTGGCTTTTTCAAGTTCAAAAATAGTACGGCGAATAATAACCGTTTTACGGTGACGTAAGAAAAGTTTTAAAAGCTCAATCAGTGTAAATACTTTTGGCTCTTTATTATGAATAGCAAGTAAGATAACACCAAATGTTACTTCAAGATTGGTCGATTTGTAAAGGTTATTAAGAACAATCTCGCTCATCGCTTCACGTTTAAGCTCGATGACAAGACGAATACCATCTCTATCACTCTCATCTCTGATTTCGCTAATACCTTCGATCATCTTCTCTTTAACAAGTGCCACGATCTGCTCAATCAGACGAACTTTGTTTACTTGGTAGGGAAGTTCATCAATAACGATGATGTCTTTATTACCTTTTTTCTCAATATGCACTTTTGCACGTACTTTAACACGACCACGTCCTGTTTTATACGCCTCTAAAATACCTTTTTTACCAAAAATAATGCCGCTTGTTGGGAAGTCTGGACCTTTAATAAACTCCATTACCTCATCCAGTGTTGCTTCTGGGTTTTCAATCAAAAGGAGCAATGCATCCAAAAGCTCATCTAAGCAGTGTGGAGGAATGTTTGTTGCCATACCAACCGCAATACCACTTGATCCGTTAAGTAACAAGTTTGGTACACGGCTTGGCAGTACGTCTGGTTCAATCATACTATCATCGTAGTTGGGTACAAAATCAACAGTGTCTTTATCAAGGTCACGCAAAAGCTCTTCCGCCAATGGTGTCATACGAGCTTCCGTATAACGCATCGCAGCCGCGTTGTCACCGTCGATTGAACCGAAGTTTCCTTGTCCATCAACCATCGGAATACGCATTGAGAACGGCTGTGCCATACGAACAAGTGCGTCATAAACCGCAGTGTCACCATGAGGGTGGTACTTACCGATAACATCACCGACGATACGTGCCGATTTCTTGTACGGACTGCGTGAAGAGATCGCAAGATCGTTCATCGCATATAAAATTCTTCTGTGTACGGGCTTTAGTCCATCTCGTGCATCGGGAAGCGCACGCCCGATGATAACGCTCATCGAATAATCAAGATAACTGGTCTTTATCGACTCTTCAATACTGATCGTCTTGATGTCTTGGTTCGAATCAAAAATATTATCCATTCATTAACCTTGCAATGTAAAATTGTTTGATTGTACTTTACTTTTCCTTTGGTTTCAATAGGGGTCAGGGCTAAACTTTTAACTTTTGAGTATTTTGCTTACTCCTGCAACGCTTAGAGAGAGATTTCTAGCAACATCACTTTTACTATACCCATCTTCATAGGCTTTTTTTATTGCTTCATTTCTTTGCGGTTTATTCTTTACATGTAAGAAATAATTGGCTAACTCTTTTTTGTGTAAAGGCAGGGTTTGTCCCTCTTCTTGCTTATACTTTGTTTTATGAAATGCGTCTATATTTAAACGCTCAGAGTCACTTAGAGGAATGCTCAAAAGTTCAAATAGCTCTTTAGTATTGTAATCTCGTAAAACAAATGAGTTCTGCAAAAAAGGTGGCACGGCATCTTTGAGCATGCTATACGTTGCGCAGTACATGTACTCACCGATGACTTTCGTCATTTTAGCTTTGAGCGGATTCGATTCAATGTATTTAAAAAGTGTAAAAAGATATTTGTTGTCCAAGACATACCATGACTTGAAGCGGTCTTGCCACAAATGACCTACACGGTCATGCCGTTTATTGAAATAACTTGCATACTGCGCGTTGAGCTGGCGCATACCTGAAGAGAGATTTTCACGCGAGTTTTGCACTAAAATATGATAATGGTTATCCATCAAACAAAACGCATGAATATTGAACTTATGCTCTTTAGCAGTACTTGCCATCAATTCTATAAACTTTACTTTGTCTTTTTCATCTATAAAAACATTGCTTTTGGCAACGCCCCTGTTGTAGACATGATGGTACCCTAAGCTTTCAATGCGCAATCGTCGTGGCATAAATACCCTCTTTTTTTGCTAGAATTATAACGCAGAATGTTAAAAAGTTAAAAGTTTAGCCCTGACCCCTTTTAAAGGAATTTTTGTGTTCGCTCATCTTAATGAAACCGTTCTTAAAGTCGTGATTATTATAGCTGTTCTTGTGATGTTTCTTGTTCTTTATACCACTGGTATTGCTTTTGTATTGGGTAGTTATACAACCGACAATATTATCTTGCACAAACTCGCTGCACTGATTATTATCGGGCTTTTAAGTGTACATGCGTGGTTGCGCAGATGCACGATACGAAGACTTTTACAAGAGTGTGTTGCGATTTTTTTTAACAAACATATTCATCATGAAGACAACATCGATTTTATTATTCACAATACAAAAAATCAAACCTTTGCGCAACTCTGCTTATGGTTTAATTCTGACATTTCATTTCTTCAACAAAAACTTTTAGAAAACCATGTCAAAATTGAAAATGTTGAAGATACATTAAAAACGATCGCCAAATACAACGATAAAGATATGTACCAAATCTTCCTGCTTATGATGAAATTACATGTAGAAAAAAATAGCCCCTCACCCATTTATGACGCCTCATGTTCTAGAATGTAAACGCTCTTTTGGTATTAAATTTTACACACACATGAAGATTTAGTCACACAAATTTTTGTTATACTTCACGTTTTACAAACTCAAGGATATGCAATGGCACAGCAACATACAACAACAAAGCATAAAAGACTGCTCAGTTCTCAAGACTATAAAACACTTTCCCTTTCCGCTTTTGGTGGAGCGTTAGAGTTTTATGACTTTATTATTTTTGTCTTTTTTTCCAAAGTCATTGGGATTTTGTTCTTTCCTGCTGATATGCCTGTGTGGCTTAGTCAACTTCAAACGTTTGGCATCTTTGCAGCGGGCTATTTAGCGCGCCCTTTTGGTGGCATTGTGATGGCGCACTTTGGTGATCTGTTTGGAAGAAAACGTATGTTTACGCTTAGTATTCTTCTGATGGCAATCCCCACACTTCTCATTGGTTGTTTACCAACGTATGCGGTAGTCGGTTATTTAGCACCTATTTTACTTCTCATTCTTAGAGTCTGTCAAGGTCTTGCTGTCGGAGGTGAAATCCCTGGTGCTTGGACCTTTGTAGCCGAACACGTTCCCAAAAACAAAGTAGGACTTGCGTGTGGAACGCTGACTTCTGGCTTAACGCTTGGCATCTTTCTTGGCTCATTGGTTTCGATTATGATGCAAAGTAATTTTAATGCGCTCGAGATGAACAGTTGGGTATGGAGAATTCCGTTTATTGTGGGTGGTATTTTTGGATTTATCGCGATGTATCTTAGACGTTGGCTGAAAGAGACACCTATTTTTCTTGAAATGCAAAAAAGAGAAAAAGAGGATATTTCCAAAAAACTACCGGTTTGGAATGTTTTATCAAATCATCTACCACAAACGACTATTTCTATTTTACTAACATGGGTTTTATCCGCTGGCATTATGGTCATTATCGTCACAGCACATGTCTATTTGCAAGGGCAGTTTGGCTTTTCAGAAATTGACGTTTCCATATCAAGACTTCTAGCCACTGCTGGTTTAGCACTGGGGTGTGTCTTTTACGGTTACCTCGCCGATAAATTCTCCATTGGTAAAATTATATCCCTAGGGTGTATCTTCGTTCTCATTGCAACAATAATTTTTCTCGCATCGCTTTCTTTTGGTCGTGAAATGCTTTACATCACTTATCCCATTGTTGGCTTTAGCATTGGCATTGTTGGGGCTTTTCCTTACTACATGGTGCGCGCCTTTCCTGCCAAAGTCAGATACAGCGGTGTCGCTTTTTCGTTTAATATCTCCTACGCTATCACAGGTGCTTTAACCGCTTTTCTTATCCCTATTCTTGCCAACTTTTTCAGCAAATACGCCGCAGGTTTTTATGTGATGGGGGTCTTTGTATTTGGTGCACTTCTTGGCTGGTATATTATCCGTAAAGAAAAAGAGTTAGCTGAGGATATCTAATTTTACAATCAAAGAGAGTAAAAATTTTACTCTCTTCACTTAGTTCTGCTTTAGTTGACGTTTATAGCGCCTAAAATAAAGCGTTATACCCCAGCCAAACAACGGATAAATAAACCATAGATGATGTGGATTAGTTAGTATGTTAATAATAAATAAAAGCAAATTCACCCCTATAAAAGTGATGACTCCCGTATTTTTTTCTATTTTCTCGCGAATTGGCATTGGCTTTCCTTTATTGTTTAACAACTCTTGTAAATTTTTTATGTCTATTTTGAATGCATTTGCAAGTAATTTCAAAGACTCTAAACTGACTTCATCATCCTTTTCAATTCGCTGAATGGTTCTTGTACTCAATCCTGTTATGTCGGCTAACTGCTCTTGTGACCAACCATTTTCTAACCTTAGGTTTTTAATAATCATTGGTTTCTCCGTAGAATTTTGTTTGAATTATATCGCTTTTGAGACTATGTCGGTTACGACACATAAGTGACATTTTAGACTTAAAAGAAGGCGGATGTGCTTAATTCTCTCTAGCATCTGCCAAAACAAGCGCAAACAGTACATTTACCCCATGCTGTTTAAGTGTCTCATGCGCCTCTTCCAAAGTACTTCCCGTGGTAACAATATCATCGATCAAAATGGCATCAACTTCATCTTTACATGTAAAGATGAAATCACGTTTATTGGCTTGTCGGTAGGCTCTGCTTTTACCTGAATAACTCTCATGGTTCTGCGCTCTTAAACTTCCATACATTGGCGTTAAATAAGGCTTGGTTGCTTTTGCTAGAATCGCACTGTGCGAATAGCCATGTCGCACATGATCGTCGATAGGAATTGCACAAATTCCTTTGGGTAACTCAAACGTTTTTAAAAATTGAAAGAAAGTATGCGTTCCAAGTTGCGCGAAGATTTTAGCGCCGATGTAAGTGTGCTTTGTATGAAGGAGTGGGGCTATGTCATTGTAGTTGTAAAAAGAGTAGACTTTCAGCCCACTTTCCAACACCCTAAAAGCGGGAGTTGGGGCTAAAATCGTTTGTAGGCACATTTTACAAAGTGGTTGCCAACTTAGATTTAAACAAAGATGGCAACGCATTACATGTAAAGATTAGTCGATTTTGAGAATGGTGAGAAACGCCTCTTGCGGTAATTGAACTTTACCGATGGATTTCATACGTTTCTTACCCTCTTTTTGTTTATCGAGGAGTTTTCGTTTTCGGGTAATATCGCCACCATAACATTTGGCGGTCACGTTTTTACCCATGGATTTGACGGTTTCACGAGCAATGACTTTTGTGCCAATACTCGCTTGGATCGCCACTTCAAAAAGCTGTCGTGGAACGATCTCTTTCATCGCTTTAACAAAGTCACGACCTCTGGTTTGCGCACTTACACGTGGCACAATGATAGAAAGTGCATCCACAGGCTCACCTGCAACCAAAAGATCAAGTTTGACCAAGTCACCCACTTGATACCCAATCGGCTCATAATCAAAACTTGCGTACCCTTTTGAGACGGATTTGAGTTTATCGTAAAAGTCCATCACAATTTCATTGAGAGGAATTTCATACTCCAAAAGTACACGCTCAGGACTGAGATAGTCCATTTTCTTTTGCATACCGCGTTTGTTATTCATTAAAATGATGATGTTGCCCAAAAATTCAGTCGGTGTTAACACGGTTGCTTTGACGTAAGGCTCTTGAATCTCTTCAAATTCATTGACAGGAGGAAGTTGGCTTGGGTTTTGAATATCAAGCACAGTTCCTTTAGTGGTTTTCACTTTGTACGTAACCGTAGGCGCGGTAGCGATGAGATCAAGGTCAAACTCTCGCTCCAAACGCTCTTTGATAACTTCCATGTGAAGTAAACCTAAAAAACCAACCCTAAAGCCAAAGCCCAATGCTGCAGAGGTTTCAGGCTCGTACGAAATGCTTGAGTCATTGAGTTTAAGTTTATCTAACGCGTCTCTGAGTTCTTCAAATTTATCGGTTTCAATCGGATAAAGTCCCGCAAAAACAAACTGTTTGACCTCTTTAAAACCAGCGATCGGCTCTTTCGTTTTGTTACGAAAATCCGTAATGGTATCGCCTACTTTAACGTCCCCAACATTTTTAAGACCCAGTACGACAATGCCCACTTCGCCCGTTTTAATCATCGGTGTTTTTTCAAGAACAAGGGGATGCGGATACATGAGGTTTAAAACTTCGTGTTTTTTACCTGTACCCATAACATAGACTTCTTGTCCTTTTTTGATTGCGCCATCGTAGACGCGAACGAGTGCGAGTGCGCCTAGATAATTGTCAAACCAGCTATCGTAAATAAGCGCTTTGGTAGGAGCATTTTCATCGCCTTTTGGAGGAGGGATTTTATCGACAAGGGTATCAAGAAGTTCTCTGATACCAATACCACTTTTTGCACTCACGTTCAACGCTTCCGAACAATCAAGCCCAATGGTATGTTCGATCTCATCTTTCACACGCTCAGGATCAGCAGCAGGAAGGTCTATTTTGTTGATGACAGGAATAATTTCTAAGTTATTTTCAAGCGCTATGTAGACATTTGCAATGGTTTGTGCTTCAACGCCCTGAGAGGCATCAACCACCAAAAGTGCTCCATCACTGGAAGCCAAAGAACGGCTCACTTCATACGAAAAGTCAACGTGACCTGGAGTGTCAATAAGATTTAAAATATAAGGTTGCCCATCTTTCACATACGTAAGGCGTACACTTTGAGCTTTAATGGTAATGCCACGCTCTTTTTCGATGTCCATAGTGTCCATCATCTGTGTGGTCATTTCACGTTCACTCACCGCACCGCACTCTTGGATAAGGCGGTCTGCTAGCGTACTTTTACCGTGATCGATATGAGCAATAATTGAGAAGTTACGAATATGTTTCTGCATTAAATAAAGAGTCCATTTACACTTTCATTGTGATAAACACGACGAATGACTTCCGCAAAAACAGGTGCAACGCTTAGAACTTTGATTTTTGGGTTTGCTTCTTTAAGAGGAATGGTGTCAGTTACAACTAATTCGTCTAACTCACCTTTAGCGATACGCTCGTACGCTGGACCACTGAGAACTGCGTGCGTACAACATGCCATAACGCTTGTAGCACCTCTTTTTTTCAAGACTTCAGCCGCTTTGACAATTGTTCCTGCTGTATCGATCATATCATCGACTAAAATAACATCTTTGCCTGTAACATCACCAATGATGTTCATCACTTCAGACTCATTGGCTTTTTCACGACGTTTATCAACGATGACCATATCAACACCCAAAAGTTTTGCAAAACTTCTTGCACGCGCAACGCCACCAATATCAGGGCTTGCAATAATTGGGTTTTTAAGATTTTTGGCTTTTACATAGTCGTTGAAGATGATAGAACCGTAAAGGTTATCAACAGGAATATCGAAGAAACCTTGGATTTGTCCTGCGTGAAGGTCAATCGTTACAACACGATCAATTCCCGCTGTTTGGATCATGTTAGCAACAAGTTTTGCCGTAATAGGAACACGAGGTGCCGCTTTTCGATCTTGTCGTGCATAACCAAAATAAGGCATAATAGCCGTAATGCTATTGGCAGAACTGCGTCTTAGTGCATCTGTTAAAATTAATAGCTCCATCAAATTCACATTCGCAGGAGCACAGGTTGATTGGATGATGAAAACATCTTTTCCACGCACACTCTCACTGATTTGAACACTGATCTCACCATCGCTAAAGGTCTTAATCTCAGCTGCTGAAAGAGGGAGAGAAAGATGTTTCGCCACTCGTTTTGCAAACTCTGGATTTGCCGTTCCTGCAAAGACTTTATAGCCTCTCATATTGAATATCCTTTACATCAAAAAGTTCTCTATTTTATCCAAAGGGGACTTAAGATAGCGTTAACACTCTTTTAACATTAAAGTGCCATAATATCACTATGATTTATTTATATTATAAGTAAATAAAGGAAATCTTATGTATTCACTCAGACGTTTTATCTCTTTAGAGATTCTCTTGGCATTTTTAATGATGAGCTATACGGGTATCATTCTTTTTCTTTCCCCTAAAGGCAGAGTCGCCAACTGGACAAATTGGGAGCTTTTAGGACTTGATAAAACACAATACACCAATTTACATGTAACCTTTATGGTGCTCTTTTTGGTTGGTATGCTTTTTCACATTTATCTTAACTGGCGTGCGCTCTTTATCTACCTAAGCAACAAAGCGAGAGAATTTTCACTCTTTACAAAAGAATTTATTTTGGCATTAGGCATTAACCTTCTTTTTCTCTTTGGAACACTTTATTACTGGACACCTTTTGATCAATTTTTAGACTTCCAATACGAGATAAAAGCTTCATGGGAGAAGAAAGTCGATAAAGCTCCTTATGGACATGCTGAACTCTCAACACTTGGGGAGTTTGCAGAGCGTACCAATAGTAACGTCTCTACCATCATTTCAAAACTTAATGCGTATAAACTTCAAGGTGTAACCCTTTCAAAAACCGTTGCGCAAATCGCTAAAGAAAATGGCAAATCTCCCGCTCAACTTTTTGACATCATTAACGCTAAAGCTCAAAACAATACCTTAAAAGAAGACGGTGGATACAGTAAATTAACCCTCAAAGAGGCGAGTATTCAACAGGCATTTGAGCTTGAGGAAGCATTACAAATTATCCATGAAAAAGGCTTTAATGCAACAGAGAATTCAACGATAAAAGAGAGTGCAGAAGCTTTACATGTAAAGCCTATTGAACTCTTAGAATTACTCAAAAAATCCCAATAAAGGAGTCAAGATGAAAAAAGCACTTATGCTTTTAGCAATGGTAAGCCTTGTAGGTTTAAATCTTTTCGCCGCAGATGCAACGCGTGGACCTGTTGCATTTGAAACGTACGATAAAAACAAAGATGGCGTTATTACTCAAGAGGAGTTTGATGCTGTAAAAGCGGAGCGTATGAGCGCAAAAGCAGAAGCAGGAATGCCAATGAGGAACGCTGCCAATTCACCTGATTTTACCTTTTTTGATACTAATAAAGATGGCAAAATCACAAAAGAAGAGTACCGAGATGGGCAACTCTCTCGCATGCGTTCTCGATAAATAAAGCCAAGAGGTTCTACCTCTTGGCGTGGTTTTTACTCATAATATCAATAATGACTTTATCGGTGATATACATTCCATCTTGAGAAAGTGCGCCAATATTTTTAAGAGTTTTTTCAATGTCATGCGCGATAATGCCATCGCCTCCTTGAAGAAATCTCCCAGCAGAAGCAAGCATATACGCATCAAATGCGGCGTATAGCGTAGTGGCTATCTTCATAGCACACGAAGACTTGGCACCATCACAAATGATGCCTGAAACATCTCCCAGCGTATTGCCAATAGAATGCGAAACCACTTCCAGACTTTCATCGTTCAAAAAGGCTAATGCTCCACTCACCGCTGCCGCAGAGCAAATGACGCCACAATAAGCCGAGAGTCTTCCCACGTTGCTTTTAATATGCACCGTTGCCAAATGCGAGAAGAAAAGGGCACGAAGAAGTTTTTCTTCGTTTACATGTAAAACATTCGCGTACTCGATTAGTGCTAAAGAGGAGGTCATTCCTTGATTGCCACTACCGCTGGTGGTCATCACAGGAAGAGCACATCCGCTCATCCTTGCATCACTACCTGCACTCGCAAAAGCAGCGGCACGGTTACGCACATCATTGCCGTAAAACCCTTTTTTGATGTTATCGCAGATGATCTTTCCGATGTTCACACCATAATGCCCTTCTAATCCCTCATGCGCGATGCGAGAGTTAAGCTCAATGACTTTGAGAAATAAGGGTCTTATTTTTGAGAGATCAATCGTTTGTGCTGTCTCATAAATGACGGCAATGCTAAGGACTTCACGGTCTTCAAAACTAGAGTTAAAATCAGCATCGTTACACGGACGATCTAAAATAAGTTCACCATCTTTTAGAATACGGGTAATGTTCGTGTGAGTATGTTTAATCTCAACACTCACCCAATGCGATTTACTAAACACTTTGATTTCCACATAAAGCTTTGCATCGCTCTCTACATGTAAAACTTCGATCACCTTGCGTTCCAAAAATACCTTGACATGCTGCATCTCATCGGCATCAATATCACTAATGACCATAAGATCTTTTTTGGAATCTCCTGCGATTAAACCCATTGCAACGGAGGTTTCAATACCCACCATTCCACCGCTATTAGGGACAACGACGCTTTTGACATTTTTGATCATATTACCTGAGATGCGCACTTCCACGCGCTCTATGGGCTCATCTAAAATCTCTCTGGCTTTTGCCGCTGTGTACGCAATAGCGATCGGCTCCGTGCATCCTTGAGCTGGGACAACCTCTTCAAATAAAATTGTTAATAATTTTTCTTCTACGCTCGCCACCAAAACTCCTAGCCTCGACTTGATATAAATATCCCCAGCACAATCAAGGCAAGACCAAGAATTTTATAAAGCGTCACACTCTCGCTAAACAAAAAGACCGATGAAATAAACACGACAACAAATGTAAGCCCCATAAACGGATACGCATAACTTAACTCAAACTTTGTCATCGCCGCCATCCAACACAAAGAGGCAACAAATGCGGAAATAAATCCACTCAAAATAAAAGGGTCTAAAAAAAGCTTCAATAAAAAAATCAATTTTTCTGCTGATGCATCAGGCAAATGACCATGAAACGGTATGCGCCACTTAATGACCAGCTGTCCGTACACCGTAAAGAAAATTGTTCCAAAAATGTATAAATGCGCCATTAACGTACACTCCACTTCATCAAAATCTCACAGACTGCATCAATCTCTTCAATCGTTAAACCATAATACATCGGCAAGCGAACAAGTCTTTCACTCTCTTTTGTCGTATAAATATCCTCGCCAAAGAAGTTTCCAAATTTGAGTCCCGCTGGCGCGCTATGAAGAGGAATATAGTGGAAAACAGCGCCAATATTTGCCTCTTTAAACTTCTCTAAAAGTGCTGTTCGCTCATCTAAATCTTTCACCTTGAAATAGAACATGTGCGCATTGTGAACACACCCTTCTGGAATATAAGGAAGCTCGATCAACCCTTTTTTCGCAAGGGGTTCAAGTCTTTCATAGTACGCTTTCCAACTTGACATACGGTGTGTTTGAATGGCATCGACCATCTCAAGTTCACCCCAAAGGTAAGCGGCTTGAAGTTCACTTGGAAGATAGCTACTTCCGATGTCCACCCAACTGTATTTATCCACCATGCCTCTAAAGAACTGGCTACGGTTTGTTCCTTTTTCACGAATAATCTCCGCGCGATGCGAAAAGCGTTCGTCATTAATCAGTAAAAGTCCACCTTCGCCGCCGCTGGTGACATTTTTGGTCTCATGGAAACTAAACGCACCTAAATGCCCTATGGTGCCTAGTGGTTTTCCTTTATAAGTACTCTCAAAACCCTGCGCGGCATCTTCAACCACAAATAGATTATGGCGTGTTGCAATATCCATGATCACATCCATATCGCATCCCACACCCGCATAATGCACAGGGACAATCGCCTTGGTCTTAGGGGTAATTGCTGCTTCAATCAAACGCTCATCAATGTTCATAGTCTCTGGCTTAACGTCCACAAAAACAATCTTTGCACCTCTTAGCGCAAATGCGTCAGCCGTACTTACAAAAGTGTAGCTAGGCATAATGACCTCATCAGCCTCTTTGATGTCTAAAAGTAAAGCTGCCATCTCAAGCGCATGCGTACATGAAGGTGTTAAAAGTGTCTTAGGACATTGATAGCGCTCTTCAAACCATTTTTGACAACGTTTACCAAATGGGCCATCCCCTGAAATTTTAAGGCTGCTCATCGCTTCTAATACATATTTTTCTTCATTTCCCGTTCGTGGGGGTTTATTAAAATGGATCATTATTGACTCTTAAATTAAGTTTTATAGAGTTATTAAAAACTCTTTACACGCGATCAAAGCAAAGCTTCTCACGCTACGCTAACGCTGAGTTCTCTTCGGCAGAGTGCCCGCGCACCTTTGGTGCTTTTATTTACCACCTGTACTTTTAAGATAATTTTTGGCATTTTCGCCTTCATTTAAGATCAGATCGATCACGCTTACACCATGCTCAAACGGAGGGAAAAGTTGGTGATACTCTTGATAACCACTGTAATCCATCCACTCAACCGCTATTCCCGCTTCTTTGAAGATGGACTCATCAAGATAATCACGCGCCGCTGGACCACTGAGGTACGTCGTAGCTCCCAAGTCTTGACAGAGTGCTAAAAGTCGCTCACTCTTACCATCAGCTAAGACAAATTCACGTGAGTCTCTAATAACCGTTTTGATCTCTAACATCGCGCAGATGGCATCAATAAAATGACGATTGATCTCGCTGATAGTTTCCATAGTAGCACTCATATATAGTGCTTCAAATTGCTCTTTATACGCTTTGAAATGAGGTGCTTTCGCATAATTTTGAGCAATACTTTTCCAATGGTTTACATTCCATTTTGGATCAGTAATTTTCGTCTCATTGATTTTTTGGTGCAAACTCTCTTGGCGCACAGGAATGCTGAGCCATTGAAGCCCATTTTGCGTTTTGATTTTATTGCGGTTACGCCAATCATTTTTGGTGTACTGCATATCATCATATAAAACAAACTCGTCCACACTGCCAATAATGTCAAAATACCCCTTCCATGGGATATAGTTTGATTGTAAAATTGCTATTTTTTTCATAAATTGATTGTCTCTTGAATAATATAAAGAGGTCGTCTCTTAACCTCATCAAAAATCTTGCCAATGTAAAGCCCTGTAATGCCGATAATCGCAAACAGTAGACCAAACATAAAGAACATGGATACCATCAAACTTGTCCAACCCTCAGCTGGCGTATGATAGAAAAAGTAACGAATAACAAGCCAACATGCATAGATAAGACTGGCTAATGCGATGAAAAAACCTAATTGAATAGAGAGTCTCAAAGGTTTATTCGAGTGCGAAACAATCGAATCAATGGCTAAACGGATCAATTTGGAGAGGTTGTATGAAGACTTTCCATACGCACGCGGGGCATGCTCGATTTCAATCTCAGCTTTTTTAAAACCAACCATTTGCGCAAACAGAAGAAAATCTCGGCTGTGTTCGCGGTAGCGATTAATCGTCTCAACCACTTTTTGAGCATAGATGCCAAAATTGGCAATACTATTATCATGTTTGGTCTCGGTAAAGTACTCCAGAACTCTATTAAACATTTGTGAGCCAAGTCGCTTGAAGAAACTATCTTGACGCTCTACGCGTTTACCAAAGACAATATCATAACCATCCAATGCTTTGTTGTAGAGCTTGATGATCTCTTCAGGTCTATCTTGAAGATCACAATCCATCACAACAACCCAATCACCCTTGGCATGATCAAGTCCTGCGGTAATGGCATAATGTTGACCAAAATTACGCGAAAGGTTTATCCCTTTAACACGTGCATCCTTGGCACACAACATCACTATACGCTCCCAAGAAGCTTGGGGACAGGCATCATTAACCAAAATGATTTCAAAATTATCTGTAATTTGGCTAAGTGTTTTAACCAAACGATCATACAGCTCAAAGAGACACTCTTTGCAGCCATATATAGGAGAAACGACACTAATCTTGACAGACTCCACGCGACACCTTTACATGTAAATTAGGGAGCCGTCATTATACGCTTTTTCTTCCTAGGTTCTGCTTTACTTTTTTTCACATAAAGCGGATTTTTTTCGAAAACAACAATGGTGTACTTACCAAACTCAAATTGCTCAATAGGGTCTGGCATGTTAAGGTTTTTAATGCCTACTTCAAGATCAGGAATGTCTTCATGCTCAACAAGAAAAAAGACTTTTCCATCGGTTGAATCTTTCTGATACCATCTATCGCTTGACAACCATTTGACAAGCGAAACACCTTTCTCATCAATTTCAATCGGGCGAATATCAACTTCACCATCACTAAAGACCGTATAAATATGCGAATCCCAGTAGGAAGCATAACCAAAATGTAGCCCTCTGCTTTTAAGCTCTTCGACTAAAGCAATTCGTTCATCAACTATACCACGCCACTCTTTTGGAGAGACATAATTCCACGATAATCCCATCGCCATTGTTAAACAAAACGCTAAAATAACTTTTGCCAAAGGCGTAAAGAAGCGCCACATGATGACATTACAAATGAGGATCATCATGACAAAAGGTGAGATGTAACGAATGTTGTTACGTGCTGCCCATGCGTGTTCATGCAAACTTGTGGTTGAATAAAGTATATAAATAACAGCAAACCCGACATAGGAAAAAAGTACAAAAAAGCGTTCAGTTGAGCTCATCTGATAAAAAGATTTTTTTACATGTAAGGCAGGAATAATTAAAACCAAAGGATACAGTGCTAGTTTCAAAAGCGACACAGCGCCCATTACAGAAGCCGCTCTTATCCCTTCATTCCACTCTGCTCCTATAAAATTAAGCAATCCTAAAAGTGCGTGTGCCGCATGAACAGGAAGAATTTCAAGCGAAACAAGGTTGGCGTTATTAGCACCTCCTGCTAGGTGTAAACTCTCCAAAAGATTGAAATGCGCCATTGCCGCAAGACCCATAACAAGACAAGCAAAAATAAAAATAACCACTTTTTTAACAGAGAAAAGTCGATACAAGACATGCTTAAATGTTTTGAGGCTATCCCGTGCAAAATAGATCGAAAGGGCAAGTGCTCCAAAAAACGGAACCACATAATAGACAAAAAAACGCACAGGGTTTGCAAGCACGAGCAAATAGAGCAACATCATAAAAAAGATAAAAGCCTTAATCTGGGTACTTTTGCTAATCACATGAGGGCTAAGTTTGCGAAAAATAAACATAAATGCGATCATAAAAAGAAAATACCACGTGTACGCGGCTTCGCCGAAAAGCTCTCTTAGATACATTGGCGAATAGCCAATACAAACAACCACGCCACCCATAATAGAGGAAGCGCGTGAGAGCATTAAAGAGCGCAAGAAGAAGTAGATAAAAACAATCATGAAAACACTGACTTCAAAAACCGTAAAAGCGTGCGCAAAATAACCATTTTTACCCGCAAGTACCCAAGGAATTACAAGCAGTTGCTTATAAAAAACCCATAGATCATTATTGACATACCACCAATGGCTAGGGAAAAAAGTACCCGCAACAATAATTTCTTCCGCTAAAATATTGGCAATAGCCGCATCGGAATTAAAAAAGGCACGGTAGGTCTTAAAAATATAAAAACTGATTTCATACAGCACAAAACTGAGCAGTAAAATTGCTCCTAAAAGTGGCAAATGTTTTTTCAATAAACGCTTGTAATACAATTTTTTTGTCATTCTTACTCTTGATTCGATAAAAATTCTACGGCTTTTTGATAGTAACGACTATGCTCTAAACCTTCATTTTTAAGCTCATTGATATAAAGTACTAAGCGCTCATCTATTTTAGCCACAATTTCATCCAAGTCGTCTGTTAATGTAATTAGCTCAATATCTTCAGGGCGAATCGTATGATGTTCAACCATCGTTGTCTTAATAAAATCAACAAGCTTCTCCCAATACTCTTTCCCGTACAAAAAAATACTAATTTTGGTAATTTTTCCTGTCTGCGTCAAGGTCAAAGCTTCAAAAAACTCATCGAGTGTTCCAAAACCGCCTGGGAAAATCACATAAGCCAAAGAGTATTTAACAAGCATGACTTTACGAACAAAAAAATAGTCAAAATTGAGATGCTTGGTGGTGTATTTATTGCCGGATTGCTCATGAGGAAGATTGATATTAAGCCCAATAGACTGACAATTCTTAGAATCAAATCCACCTCTGTTGGCGGCTTCCATAATGCCTTTCGAGCCGCCTGTAACAATTGAATAGCCTTTATTACCAAGCTTATTTGCAAGAGCATGCGCATCTTTGTAGTAACGATTATTGGCATGAAAACGAGCACTGCCAAAAAAAGTTACGGCGGGTCCTAAATCTTGAAGTTCGTCAAATCCTTTGACAAAATCTGACATAATGCGAAGAACACTCCATTCATTTGAGCGTTCTGTATCTTTAATATGTTTTCGCTGTTCCATTCAATCTACTATCGTAATTTTTCTAAACGTTCGCGTTTAGTGCCAATTTCACCTATTTGTACGCCAAAGTTACCATCTACAATGACCACCTCACCCATGGCAATCACTTTGTCGCCGACTAAAATTTCCAAAGGATCATTGGCTAATTGGTCAAGCTCTATAACAGAACCAATATCCATGCTTAACACATCTTTTAAAAGCATTTTTTTAGAGCCAATGCGGACGCGAATCGGAAGTCTGACATCTTTGATAAGTTCAATATTACTGAGCTCTTCTGGCGATAAATTGGTAACAACTTTTTTAGGTTCTTCAAAAACAAATTCTTGGGTTGGTGCCGATACAACAGGTGCTGGACCATCTTCGCCAATAAGAGGTGTTAGCTCATGTGTAATAGCAAAAGCAATCGTATCATGTGAATTGTGAACTGCTAGGTTATAGATAAAAAGCTTCTCAAACCCTTTAAAATCAATTGTGTTGTTTGCATCGATGTATTCGACATTATCAATATCAAACTCGAGCTTTGGCATATTTTTCTGACTACCAAGTGAACGCGAAAAAGAACTTAAAATATTAGAGATAATCTCTTTGGTCGCATCAAGATCTTCCGCGTCCATATCCTCTTTTTCATTGCCTTCTCCACCAAGCATCATGTCGCCAATAGCTGTTGCGATCGATGTTGCCATCGTCACACGCATTTTTCCGTGAAGCTCTCCGCCAACAGTAACATCAAGTTTTGCCAAAGGAGGACTGAGTTTGAGTTTACTCTCACCACTCTCTTCAGCGTTAAGTTCAACGGTAGGTGCAATGCCAGTTAAGCCCTCAATAGTAGAGACAACCTCTTGTTGTAATAATTGTACAAATGTATTCACACCTTACCCCTGTTGCGTTGTATCAAATGATGAAATTTTTGATTTTCGAATGTGTTCTAACTCTTCTAAAGCACTCTTAATTTCATCTTTATCAGTTCGAACTAAACTCTCTATTTTAATCGATTTACGGAAACGATGCAAGCCAATTTCAGCTAAAAAAAGCTCTTTTTTATCAATCATTACAATCGCTTTATCATCCGCTGGTCTATTAAGCCTGATAATATCACCTTTTTTAAGCTCTAACAAATCTCCAACACTAAGCTCGGCTTGACCAATAATGGCCTCATTGAAAACTTCTGCACGTGAAATAAGCGTATTAAGCTCTTTGTTACGGCTCTTTTTAGCACTGGTTTCACCCAGCATAATGTCACGATTGGCTAAACGTGACAGAATAGGCTCAAGGTAGATAACAGGATAACAAAGGTTAATCATACCACTGGAATTTCCAATGATAATTTCCATAACGACCATGATGACAATTTCATTCTGCGAAACGATCTGGACAACGTTTGGGCTGGATTCTTTTGTCTCAACAGTTGGGTACATATCTGTAATAGGTGCCCATCCTTCTTTAAGGCGCTGCATAATGATACGTAAAATGGCATCCAATAAATTTAACTCAATATCTGTAAGTTCTCTGGTTGCTTCATACGACTCACCAAGACCGCCAAGCAAACGATCGATCATCGGAAACGCAATGGAAGGGTTGATTTCGATAATACAGTTTCCATCCAGCGGTTTAATCGAGAAGACGTTAAAACTTGTTGGACTTGGGAGTGACATCAAAAATTCACCATACGTCATCTGGTCTACAGAATGAAGTTGAATCTCAACGATACTGCGCATAATTGAAGAGATCTGTGAAGCAAGATTTCTTGCCATCTTATCGTGAATACCTTTGACCGCACGTAGCTGCTCTTTGGAAACACGATTCGGTCGCTTAAAATCATAAAGGATAACTTGTCTGGTATCACTGCTTTCAGCTTCCGTCGAAAGGGTATCGCCCTCTTCTTCAACGACCTCTAAGAGCGCATCAATCTCTTCTTGACTTAGTATATCAGCCATGATGTATTCCCAACTGTTCTTTGATCTTTGCTAAAAGTTTCTTATGTATTTGCGAAATGCGTGATTCGCTAATATCTAAAATTTCACTAATTTCTTTAAGATTCAGCTCTTCAAAATAGTAAAGTTGAATAATCATCTGTTCACGTTCACCAAAGGTTGAAAGAATGCTCTGCACCATCTCTAAAAGTTCATCTTTTTCTACTTTTTGTGCCGTATCTTCGCCTGAGAGAATAGTGACTTGCTCATTTAATGACATGACTGAGACGATCATGGCACTATTTCTAGCTTCTGCTATTTTTTCAATATCTTCGCCGAGTACTTTTGCTAAATAAGCATCATCGGGCTCATTTCCATGCTCACCTAAATAGGCAGTAATTTCTTGATCGACCATTTTTATTAAACGGCGATTGGCTCTACTCATCGTATCTAATGAGCGTAAAAAATCCAGCATTGAACCATAGACACGCTTTTTACCATACCCCCAAAAGGAGTCATTTTGGTCTTTATCGTAACGCCTAGAGAGTTTAATCATCTCTTCTGTTCCAATAGAGATAAGATCGTTTACATCCACAGAAGCAGGAAGTCTTTCACGAAGGCGATATGCCATAGCTCGCACTGCAGGGAGATATTGCAAAACGAGTTCGTCTTGCTCTTTTTTGAGATTTTGGCTGTAAGGATTAGGCTGCTGCTTTTTTACTGTAGGATTCATTACTCTCCGTTGAGCCTTTCATTAACTTTTCATAATGTTGATTCATATTGTCAATGCTCGCCAAAAGACCATCCATCACTTTTTCCCTATTTTCAAGTTCTTGAATAAAGTAATCGCCAATATTTTCATGGTCTTTTTTGTCAAAGATAAAGGTGCTTAAACGATCAAAATCAAAGAAATTCATGACAGCCACATGGATGATGAGATAGAATACCAACGTTATTTCTAACGTGTAGAACAGTATCTCTTCTGGCTCTGAAAAATTGAGTATCGAAAACATCAATCCTATAAAAAAACCACAGATGGTGAAAAAATAGATGAAATTTTCTGATTTGACCATATAATGCCTTTACAAAATGTATCTAAAATTGCTCAATAATACGCTTAAAGAAGCTACCAAAACTCTTATTCGTATCCGTTTTAAGCACTTTTCGTTCCAATTTGTAGACTAAATTGTTGACGATGCGTTTCATGTCCAATGCTGCTAGAGAATTGGGAGCATCATTGGTAAATAAGGTACGTTGTTTAATACTCTTTGAAATCAATTTATCTTCGGGTAATTTACCAATCAAATTAAGTTTCAAACCATTACCGATGTTGGCCATAGCTACTTTATTGATTTTATCAAAAATAAGTTGCGCCTCTTTTTCACTTTTGGTCATATTTAAAATGACATGAATATTGGACTGTGTTTTACTGGTAATTTTAATCGTTGCGTACGCATCGGTAATCGCCGCAGGATCAGGAACCGTGACCACAATCACCTCATCGGCTGCTTCTAGAAAAAGCTGTATATGCCCGCCAATGCCAGCCCCTGTGTCAATAATCATAAAATCAAGATCATTAAGCACCTTGGTCTCTTCTAAAAAACGCTCAAATAAAAACTGCTCAGAGTACTTTAAAATTTCATCGCCGCTTTCGCCGGGAATGAGCAACAGATTTTTTTTAATCGGGACAATGACGTCCTTGAGTGAACACTCACCTTTGAGTACATGTAAAATATTTTTATCAATACGAACATTCAGAATGACATCAAGATTTGCCAAGCCAATATCTGCATCAAAGAGCCCAACTTTATAGCCATTGTTGGAGAGTACATTCGCCATATTGGCACTGACAGTACTTTTGCCAACACCACCTTTACCACTGGTAATAGCGATATACTTAGTATGACTATGCTCTTTTGCAGAAACTGCGCCGACTAGTTCTTGAAGTTTATTCGCCTGCGTTTCCATGTTCACCTCTTTTTTTCTCAAAGCCATCTAAAATGCATTCAACCAAAAAGTCACTCGATGCGGGGACAATGTCATCAGGAACCTCTTGCCCGATCGAAAAATAACTGACAGGCTTATCTATATCGTAAATCAAAGAAAATATCGTTCCAAAAACTTTCGTTTCATCAAATTTGGTAAAAATAAGGGTATCAATATCTAAAAAAGAGAAATTTTTATAGATCTCTTTGAGGTCCTCAAGTTTACTGCCCGCGGAGAGTACCAAATTGACATCGATTTGCAATTGTGAACTTTGCAAGAATTTATTGAGTTTAATCAGTTTATCTTTATCGTACTGTGAGCTTCCTACGGTATCGATGAGAATGACATCGCAATGGCTCAGTGATGAAAGTGCATTGTTAAAATCGTTGGGATCAACCACATCTTCAATCGGTAAGCGCATCATCTTAGCATACTGAAAGAGTTGTTCTACCGCTCCAATCCTGTAGGTATCAAGAGTAATAATGCCTACTTTGGCACGTTTTTCTTGAATGTACGAGTAGCGTGCCGCTAACTTTGCAATGGTTGTTGTTTTTCCAACACCCGTTGGACCTACAAACATGATGACGCGTTTTGATCCTTTAGGAAGCTCTGCTTCGACACGTACAGGGATGAGTTTACGAAGAAGCACTTGAAAATAACGCTTGATTGTCTCACTGTTATTTTTCATACGTACAGGCATGTGCTCTAAAGTGAGGTTCATAATGTTCTCTAAATGATCTTCACCCATACCACTAATCTTTGCCAATTTATAAATCTCTGAAAATTCAGAAGGAATCGCTAAGTTATTGCGGTGAGGTGCGCGCTCTTCCCAAAACATCTCTTGAATGAGTTTGATTTTATCGGCAAGTTTATTGATCTCGCATTTAATTTCGCCTATGCCTTCATTGTTTTGCGCTTTTTCAGCTTGTCTAGAAGCATTTGAGCTACCAATATCACCTGTTGCTTGTGCAATTTGCGAAATCTGCTTTGCAGCTTCAGAGAGGCTAAAGAGGACATCTTCGCCACTTTTGTATTTGTGCTCACTTCTTGGTTCTGGTTTTCTAGGTGCCACGGGCGGAGGGGTGGGTTGATCATCTTCAACAGCCACCACAACTTCGTACAATGCTGAAGTACTAATGGTTTTTTTGCGAATCTGTTTGGTGCTTATGACTAAAGCATTTTCGCCACACTCGTGTTGAGCCTGCTTGAGTGCTTCTGCTGGTGTTTCACCACTAAACGTATGAAATTTCACCTCTATCCTTTAAAACTTTTTAGCGTAAAGAGTGGAACGATAACCGATGCGCGTTCCTGCCATCTGGGATGTGGAACGATTAAGTTAGGTTGTTTAATCTTTTGATTATCGAAAAATATTATATCCAAATCTAGCGTTCTTGGTCCATTTTTAAAGAGTCTGACACGCCCAAAAAAATGTTCTACATGTAAAAGTACTTTTAAAAGTGCTTTCGCACTCAAAGAGGTTTGCACCACCATGATGGCATTGTAAAAATCAGGCTGATCTAAGTAGCCAAAAGGTGGATTTTTAAACACAGATGATGTCTCTTGAACATCAAAACGTGGGTCATTTAAAAACAGACGGTAAAGCTTTACAAAACGCTTCTTGACATCGCCTTGATTGCCTCCAAGGCCAATGACGGCACGGTGCGAAAAATGTGGTTTGGCTTTTTTACATGTAGGGAAAAAACGAATGCGTTCTAACTTCACCCCAAAACCTCAGCGCCGCTCTCACGCACGACAATCGTATCTTCAATGCGTACACCAAATTGCTCTGGCAGATAAATCCCCGGCTCTATGGTAAAAACCATATTTTCTTCAATAACGGTTTCGGAACGTGACCCGATGACGGGTAATTCATGAATGTCGAGCCCCACGCCATGCCCTGTGGAATGGACAAAGTAACTTCCAAACCCCGCTTTATCAATCACTTCACGTGCCGCTTTGTCAATCTCTTTGGCTTTAACACCGACTTTAACCGCTTTGATCGCGGCTTCTTGGGCTAACAACACTGTATCATAAACTTTCTGTTTAAGAGCCTCTTTGAAATGTTGCTCTTTTTCAAAATTAAAATGCTCATCGAAAAAACTAGTTCGTGTTCGATCTGAGCAGTAGCGCTGATACTTCACGCCTGCATCCAAAAGTACAAGCTCACCTTTTTGCAATGTTTTATGGGTTGGAAGGGCATGTGGTTTTGCCGCATTTTCACCTAGGGCTACAATGGGCGAGAAACTCAGCTCCAATGCGCCTCGGTATTTGAAAATAGACTCAGCCTCAAAATGCGCCATCATCTCATCTATGCCCAAACCATCATGTTTTAAAAATTCTCCAAAACGATGAAACGCATCCCTACCATAAAGTGCGGCTTTCTTGAGCAATTCAAGCTCTGCATCGCTTTTGATGATACGCTTTTGTTGTGAAAAATTAGGTTTTTTTTGAAAGTTAAGACTGAGCTTTTCACTCAGTCTTGCGTACGCTTCAACATTCCATTCTTCGGGATTATACATCAGTGATTTGATGCCGCTTTTACGGATTAAAAGACGCGCTGTTTTAAAAAGATCGCGTCTATCGCCCTCTAAAACAATTGCATTTTTAATAATTCCCGATGCCTCAGTCGTATAACGTGCATCGGTAATAAAAAATGCTTCACTTCCCAGCTTTAAAAAAACCGCATGATCGCATGAAAAGCCACATTCATGAAAGAGGGCATTTTCATCTTGAAGAATGTAATTCACGTTACGCTTGTGGTGCTTGTTGCTGTGCCGCTGCTTGAGCTTTACGAAGAGCGTCTAGCTCACCTAACATTTGCATCATTGAAATCATCGCAAGGTGGTAACCAAAAGGTCCAAAACCACTGATTTGACCTGTACAAACAGGCGCTGTCATGCTTTTTTGGCGGAACTCTTCACGTCTGTAAATATTGCTGATATGAACTTCAATCGCTGGCAAAGAAACCGCGCTAATCGCATCACGAATCGCAATAGATGTGTGCGTATACGCCGCTGGATTGATGATGATACCATCCGCGTCGCCAAGACACTCTTGAATACGATCAACAATTTCACCTTCTAAATTGGATTGAAAAAATTCGATTTCAAAACCATTTTGCTTTGCTACAGTCTCCATTTGAGAGTGAATCTCTTCAAGTTTCATACCGCCATAAATATTTTGCTCACGGTGACCGAGCATATTAAGATTTGGACCTTGGATTACGACAACTTTCATTGGTTACCTTTTGTTTAAAATTTACTCTTATTATATCAGGGGTAAGTTTAGGATACAATTACACGAATTTTTCGTTTGAAAAATGACTCTTTCAAACGTGTAAACAAAGGAAAAAAGTGACTCTTATAACCGCCGATTTTGTGCTGACATGTAACGAGGCGTTTGAGATCATCGAAGAGGGTGCGGTTTTGTTTGACAGCCACATTCTCGAAGTGGGAAAAAGTGAGGAACTCAAAGCCAAGCACCCCAATGTTACAGTGATCGAAACACCCAAGAACAGTGTCATCATGCCAGGGCTCATTAACAGCCATGTGCATTTAGAATTTAGTGCCAACCAAAGCATGCTTCGCTATGGCGATTTTATTCCATGGCTTCGTTCGGTCATTCAACACCGAGAGGAACTGAGTGCGCTTGCAACCACGGAGCTTATTACATGTAAACTTCAAGAGATGCTTAAAAGCGGTACAACTACCTTGGGTGCTATCAGCAGCTTTGGAGCTGACCTTGAAGCATGCGTTCAAACTCCTCAGCGTGTGGTTTATTTCAACGAAGTCTTAGGCTCAGTCCCCAGTGCAGTGGACGCTATGTATGGGGATTTTAGAGGGCGACTTGAAAGCTCTAAGGAGTTTACATGTAAACGTTTCATCCCTGCCGTTTCGGTGCATTCACCCTACTCAACACATCCTATTTTGGCTAGGAAAGCACTTCAAATAGCAAAAGAAGAAGGGTGTGTGGTCTCTACCCATTTCATGGAAAGCCCAGCGGAACGTGCTTGGATTGATGAAGGAAGTGGCGATTTTCAAACCTTCTTTAGTGCATTCAATCCTCATGCAAAACCGATGTGTAGTGCAGAGGAGTACCTTGAGCTGTTTTCACAAAACCCTACTCTTTTTACCCATGGAGTTCAAGCAAACGAGCAAGAGTTACATGTCATTGCGAATCAAAATGCAACGCTAACGCATTGTCCTGTTTCCAACCGACTTTTGGGTGTGGGAAAATTGGATATAAAAGCCGTGCAAAAACAGAATATCAACCTAACATTAGGAACCGATGGACTAAGCTCCAACATCTCTCTTAGCCTTTGGGATGAAATGAGAAGTAGCCTTATGATGCACCCTGAATTAGAACTTTCACACTTGGCTAAAACGCTTTTACAAAGCGTTACATGTAATGCGGCTCATGCCCTTAACGTTCCGTGTGGAAGGCTTGAAAAAGAGCTTTCGGCTGATCTTATCGTGGCAACCTTACCACAAGCGTGTGAAAGCGAAGATGTGGCTTTACAACTCATCTTGCATACGCACCAAACCCATTTAATTTTTATTGACGGAGAAAAACAATGTTAGACCTACTTAAAAAACCTTTTATCTGGATAGGTGCCGTTTTAAGCTATATCCAAAACCATTTTAAAGCAATGCTTTTCTTACTGCTTTTGGTACTCATTTTTGGATCACAAGAAGAGCTTAAAAATCCCAATCTTGCGATCATAAAAATCGAAGGTGAAATCTTAAATGTTCAAGAGATTTTAGAGGACATTGACAAAGCGGATAAAGACGAACACATCAAAGGCGTACTTTTACATGTAGACTCTCCCGGTGGTGCACTTGCCCCTTCTATAGAGCTTTCTATGGCAGTTAAACGCTTGGCACTGCACAAGCCTGTCGTGGCGTATGCAGCAGGAAGTATGACCAGTGGAAGTTACTACGCTTCCATTTGGGCAAATCACATCATTGCCAATCCTGGGGCATTTGTAGGCTCTATTGGTGTTCTTTTTCAAGCGCCTAATGTGGCGGAACTCGCTAAAAAATTAGGCATCTCAGAGCAGATTATTACCGCAGGTGAATACAAACAGATGGGAACGTTTACGCGTGAATGGACGCCTAAAGAAAAGGGTGCGCTTAAAGAGCTCATTGATGATGCGTATAGTTTATTTGTGAAAGATGTCGCTACGGCACGAGGACTTAATCTTGCAAAGCCTAATGAGTTTGCTAACGCACAAGTGTTTATTGCCAGTAAGGCACTTAACGTTCACTTGATTGATGAAATTGGCTCTGTCAAAGATGCCAAAGACAAAGTGGAAGAACTTGCTCAAGTCAAATCTGCCGTTTGGGAAAAACCTGACAAAATGGACAAATGGTTAAAAAAGTTAGAAAGTAGCTCAAAACTTCCTATTTTCAATTTGATGGGATACCTCAAATAAGCGCGTAATCGATTAGCAATCTTTCTCCTTTTAGGTTCAAAGATTGCTATCTCTTTGCTATCTGTTTTCGCATTCTCTTTCGTTCTTCATACCCCAATAAAAAAAAGATGCTTTCTTGGACATAATAAGTTATGGCTTCTTTTTCTTTTTCATCAAGCAGCTTGAACTCATAAGAACGAATTGTTTTGCCACAACCGTATAATTTTCCAAAACGATCTTCAAAATAAGCACCTCGAAACCATCCAATGTGTACGCCATTTTTACCTGTTTTCACATAACATATACCACCCACATCGGAAAAATAGGAGGTAATATATGGAGAATATTTTACCTTCACATCTTTGCCAATAAGCAACGTTATAAGCTCTATTGTCTCCAGAAACCGTTCTGCGTATTGGGATGAAATATCTTTATCGTACTGCACACCTAAACTCCCTAAAATAAATACAATTCATTATACTCCATAACTTTGCTATAATTTTTTGCTTTTGATATTTTTGTTAACGCAAGGAGAATCCATGAGCATTTATGATTTTGAAATTAAAACCATCAATGGTGACGTCATTTCAATGAGTGACTTCAAAAACAAAGTTTTACTCATCGTCAATGTTGCCAGTAAATGCGGTTTTACAAGCCAATATGAAGCACTTGAAGCCTTGTACCAAAAATATAAAGAGAGAGGTCTGGTTATTTTGGGCTTTCCCTGCAACCAGTTTTTAAACCAAGAACCTCTTGGGGAAGATGAGATTAAGGAGTTTTGCTCACTTACTTATGGTGTTACCTTTCCTATGTTTGCCAAAATTGACGTCAACGGCAAAAATACGCACCCCCTTTATAAATACCTCAAAGAAGCACAAAAAGGACTTTGGGGAAGTGAAGCCATCAAGTGGAATTTCACCAAATTTTTAGTCGATAAAAACGGACATGTGATTAACCGTTTTGCACCCGCAACGAAGCCCGAAGCACTTGAAGTCGATATTCTTGTCTATTTATAGCATTAAAGAAAATTTAACGATATAAAATCCTCCAAAAAGTAGCCATAAAAATAGAATTGCCGCTAAATAGATAGGTTTCATGCCCACATTTTTAAATTTATTGGCGCTGGTTTCCATACCTAAAGCGCTCATCGCCATCGTTAGAAGAAAGGTATCGATAGCATTGATGTCCGCCACTAAATTTAGAGGGACAAGGTTTAATGAGTTAAATCCTGCAACCCCAATAAATAAAACCGCAAACCAAGGAATCACAATTTTTGTTTTTTGCTTTTGAGTGACACTCTGCGTTGCACGTACCAACCAAAATCCTAAAATGACTAAAAAGGGTGCTAGAAGCATGACCCGTATCATCTTCACGATGACTGCTGTTTTTGTAGCTTCTGCGCCGAGTGCATTTCCAGCAGCAACAACATGCGCTACCTCATGGATCGTACCACCGATAAAAATACCCATCTGTTCAGGAAAGAGAGGGATGAACCCAGCTTTGTATAAAAAAGGGTATAAAAACATCGCTAATGTTCCAAACACCACAACCGTAGAGACAGCAATAGCGCTTTTATAGGGCTCTGCGTTAATGACAGGCTCTGTTGCTAACACGGCGGCTGCTCCACAAATGGAACTTCCCGCACTCGTTAAAATTGTCGTCTCTTTATCCAGTTTCAACCATTTTGTTCCTACAAAATACCCGATGATAAATGTAGAGCTAACAACAATAACACTTGTAAGCATGCCTGCTATTCCCACATCTTCAATATTTTGAAACGTTATTCTAAATCCATACAGAACAATGCCCAGCCGTAAAATCGTTTTGGTTGAAAATAAAATGCCAGCGATCCACTCTTTGGGAAGTTTGTTACGCAGTGTATTGGCGTAAATCATACCCAGAACAATACCAATAATCAAAGGGCTAATACCAAGGTGTTTGAAAAGTGCAAAATCTGAGAGATATATTGCACTCATAGAAAAAAGTGCTACAAATAAAATGCCACTCAAGGTATTAGTGCGATTTTCTTTTTGAAACATAGGCATCCTTGAAATTTTGAGCAAATTATAAAATCATTATTTTAATAAGTAAAATAAATTATATTCGTTATAATCATTAATATTTTTCATTAATAAGGCATCAAATGACACTTAAAGAACTGGCTATTTTTTACCATCTTTGCGAAGATTCCCATCTCTCAAACTTGGCGCAAAGGCTTGGCATCACCCAATCCGCCATCTCGCTAGCGATCAAGTCATTAGAACAAAAAATTGGAGAGCAACTTTTTGATCGTATCGGCAAAAAATTGATTCTTAATGAGATAGGAAGACTCTTTAAAGAAAAAACACACTCTCACTTTGTCGCCCTCAATGATGCGGAGGATTTTTTCAAAGACAGTAAAATTTCAGGTATCTTGAACATTGCATCCAGTAAAACCATAGGCGATTTTATGACACCCCAAATTGTCTTTGACTTTTTGACATTGCACGAACATGTTACCATTCAAAAAGACATTAAGAACTCTTCACAGATCATCCAAATGGTGAAAGATGCCGCTATTGATATAGGTTTTATCGAATCTTCTTGTGAAGATGCCGATATATGCAAAGAAGTCATTGGCGATGACCAACTCATTGTCGTCTCTGCAGATCCTTGCTTAGGGGAAGGGACTTTTTTTATTGATGAATTGTTTTTCAAAAAATGGATTTTACGTGAAAAAGGCTCAGGCACTAGAGAGGTTTTTTTAGATGCACTCGGTGTTATTGCCAAAGAGTTGAAAATCTTTATGGAATTTTCTGAATTTGAAGAAGCTAAAACTATATTGCTCAAAAATCCTCAAACCATTACATGTCTCTCAAGAGTTGCCGTAGAAAAAGAACTTTTAAGAGGCGAGTTATTTGAAGTCAAGCTTTTCAATTTAACCATTGAGCGTAAATTTTATATGATCTACAATAAAAATAAATATGCCAGTAAATTATTTACTGAGTTTAAACAGTTTGTCTGCTAAGTCAAAAACTCTAACCATTATAGAATTGAAAACTATTTTTTCCTTTTGACTTCGCAACGTACATAGCAGCATCAGCGGTACTCATAAGAGTACGTGTATCTTCTGCCCAAGAAGGGAAAAGACTAATCCCAATACTCGCACCAATTTTCACACAATGCCCATCAAGTGTGGTAGGCATCGAGAGGGCGTGAATGATTTTGGTAGCAAGTTCCTCTATAGGTTCATCTCCTGCCCTACTCTCTAAAATAATAGCGAACTCATCACCACCAATACGAAAAAAGCTATCGCTTTTTCTTAAACTATGGGCAAGCCGTTTGCCAACATCTTTTAAAAGCAAATCTCCCACGTGGTGCCCTAGCTTGTCATTGACGATTTTAAAATCATCTAAATCTATCATCATCAAGTAACAATACGAACCATATCTTGTTGCATTTTCGACGGCTTGAGTAATACGTTCTTCAAAAAAATGACGATTTGGCATACCTGTTACTCGATCATAATATGCCAATTGCTTCAAACTCAAATCGCGTTTGTTAATCTGTGACATCATCTCACCAAAAGCACGCGACAGACTCCCCACTTCATCTTTAGTCTCAATCGAAAATGTCGTTGAATCAGTTGAATAATCTTCATTTGTTGTAATACGTTGTGTCGCCGCCAAAAGGTATGTTAAAGGCTCTGTTATGGTTTTGCTAATGCGTGTTGCCACCCATCTTGCTAAATAAAATGCGATAACAGTAGCAAAGAAAGTACAAACGACATACCAATAAAGACGGTTGTAAAAACCATTGAGACTACTTTCCAAAATAAGTGTACCAACAGGCTGTGAACGCAAGAGAACAGGTTTACTAATGGTAATGGTTGTAGATGTTATGATTTCTAATGTCTGTTCAAGATTGACTGGAAATTGCTCTAAATCTTTGTTTTCTTTTTCACTTTTATGGTAATGTGCCAACATCGTTCCATCGGCTAAAATCAGATGTGCTTCCAGCATATCTTGCGCACCAACAAGTGCAGATAAAGTCTCTTCCGCTGCCTTTTTATCTTGAAAGGCAACAGCGGCAGCGGAGCTATCGCGTATAATGTCTGCTTGCACACGAATTTCTTGGAGTGTTGCATTTTGGATAGCTTTATACTCATACGCAAGCATAATGATAACAACAGGAACTAACGCTATCATAATGCCTATTACATTGGAGTAGATAAGTTTTTTTTGAATAGGTTGCTTACTTAACCACTTTTGAATAAACATGACTATTTCACTTTTTTTGCTAGGTTTAACAACCTAGAGCTTAAATTGAGATTTGCCTCTTTGAGTGCTTTAGTGTTTATGGTAAATGACAACCTCTCATTATCTTGAAGAATGACAATATGATACCCTTTTACGTTTGCGTTATCGGTTACGATCAGTATAGGCAATCCTGCAATCTCTTCTATCATTTTTTGTTCTTTTTGATGTTCATTTTCACCAATAAAAACAATATGGCATTTTTTAGCTTCTTGGGGTGATGTTATAAAAATGGTTTTAATGGTTTGCTCACCTATTTTTTTATTTTCCAAGGCATCAAGTGCGGCACCAAAAGCATCTTGTCCATAAAGACAAAGGTTAAAATTACCTTTTTGTTTCTCTTCTGGCCAATCTGTCAGCAATGCAAAATTGTAAAGATACGCTGCTTTAATGGTATATTCTGGCAAAGCATCTGCTTTGAGGATTGATGAGCATACCCCCATGATAAGTATGATAAAGGTTAGTATCTGTTTCATTTGAAGGTGTACTCCAATTGAAGCCAGAAGGTACGGCCCGATTGTTTAAGAAGCATCTGATTATCAAACTGAGGAACAATAACATCACCATAATTTTTATCAAAAACATTGTGTACCAAAAAATTCACATCAAGATTGGGAGCTATATGGTGAGCCAGTAAATTGATATTGGTTAAAACATATCCTGGAGCATACTCATCTCTAGTGGCTGTATAAAGAGGACGAGAACCAAGATACTGCATCTCTAAGCCCATACGTACCTGTTCATTTAATACAGGAGTTGAAAGATTAAATTTCGCAATATGAGAAGGCGCATTAACAAGCGTTAGTCCTGTATCTTTTTCTTCGGCATTTTGCCATGTAAAACTTGTACGAACACGCGTGCCATCATTCCAGTGTTTTTCAAGCTCTATCTCCGCTCCACGTGTTATGATATCTGGCAGTATGGTAGATCCGATACGATCACTAATGTGGTAACGATACAACGAACCAAGTAATTTTGTCTCATATCCAAGTTTTTGCTCTAGCACAAACTCTAATGCTCTTGACTTTTCTGGATTTGTATAGACTTTATTTGTGTTGGCTCCGTCCTGAGGTGTTGCTTGACGATTTGATTTTCCAGCGGAGAGTTTTAAAACAGTCGTATTCAAAGGTTTCCAAATTACTGCAGCATGTGGAGAGAGCGCATGTGTATCATTGTCGCTATTTTCATAACGCGCTCCATAATTAAAGCTTAGGGTTCGCGTAAGTGAAAAATCATCATAGACATAAAGACTGTATGTTTTTCGAGGATTAACTTCACCAGAAGAAGGGTATTCTATTTCATTAGTTGTTGTGTTGGTATAATAATCATACCAACTCCATTCATAATCATGACGGTACTCTGTACCCAAAGAGAGCACATGATTATCAAACCAAGTCCCAATAAGTTTTACATCACCACCATTCCAACGTGCATTTATTCCCCCATTATAAGTATCGCCATAGCTAATCCAAGATGTCGGATCAAAAGTTTTATAAATATACGCTCCTGCCCAGATCGAAGATGAGAGCTTTGTATTTTTCGAAAGGTCTACATCATACTTCAATCGAACAAACTGATTTTTATCGGTACCATGTAAAGGGTCGCCATCTATCGCTGTAGACGGATACGATGGAATATTAAGATTTCGTTTGACATAAGCAGCCATGAGGGAAAAATTTTCATAACTTGCTTTAAAAAGTAAACGTTTGTTGTCTTCAGCATTATCGCCTTTTTGCTCAATTGTACCTAAGATACTATCGTTGTATGAGAAGTCACGACCATGAGTGCTAAACGTCGAGACAGAGAGTAAAAAATCCGCCCCATTTTCAAATCGCTCACCTACAGTAGCTCGTTGCTGATGACTTTTGTAACTCCCATAACCTAAGGCTACTTGCGTACCATCAAAATCACTCCCTTTTTTAGTGATGATGTTAATAGCACCAAGAAGAGCGCCATTGCTATAACCTGAACTACCACCTCCTGGAATATACTCAACCCGTTCAATCAACGCAACATCTAAAATACCATCATTACCCAAATACGCCTGACCATAAAAACTATCATCTGCACGATACCCATCAATAAGCACAATAATACGCCCAGCGTATTCACCTGGGCTACTAAAGCCTCGTCCAGCAAGGAATGAGTATTCATAATCGTGCGATACGCTTAACCCACGCATACTGGACAAAATATCACCTAATGTACGATACCCATAATCTTTAATATCTTGAGCAGTAACGATAGAAACAGCAGAAGTGGCATTACTAATTTGATTGGCAATATGGCTTGCGGGAATGTATTTTGTTTCTACAAGTTCTTCAAGAGGAATCGTCGTCGCATCCATAGACTTATTGCTTTGGGCCATCAACGATGTTACTAACAGTGGTAATAACAGAGAAAAGCTACGTTTTTTAGCGTGCAAACGTACCTTTTTTTTGTATGACATCACTCAACCTACTTGTATTTGTATTGTATTTGAAAAATTACAGAAATATCTTCTTGCAAATACTAATAATTCTAACAAAACAATGGTCACATAACAGTCACTTCCATTGAAGCATCCCGTCACTATTGAGTGATTTAGTCATAAAAACTTTGCTATAATGGTAAAAAGAGAAGCTATGAAAGACCTTATCCAAAAACTCCCCAAAGCAGAACTTCACCTGCATATCGAAGGTTCACTTGAACCTGGGCTTATGTTTGATTTAGCCCTTAAAAACAGTATTTCTATTCCTTATAAAAGCGTTGAAGAGGTTCGTAATGCCTATAACTTTACCTCATTGCAATCGTTCTTAGATATCTACTATGCGGGGGCAAATGTACTCATAACTGAATCTGATTTTTTTGATTTGACATGGGCATATCTTCTTACATGTAAAGCGCAAAATGTTGTTCATACCGAGATTTTTTTCGACCCTCAAACGCATACTAACCGAGGCATTGCATTTAAAACGGTGGTAGAAGGCATCACAAAAGCACTTCAAAAAGCTGAAAAGGAACTAGGCATTAGCTCTTTTCTCATTATGTGTTTTTTACGCCATCTGAGTGAAGCAGAAGCCTTTGAAACCTTGAAGCAATCGTTGCCATTCAAAGATAAAATACTAGGGATTGGACTTGATTCAAGTGAAGTGGGACATCCACCATCCCAGTTTGAACGTGTCTTTGAAGAGGCACGAAAAATTGGTTATAAAATCGTTGCTCACGCAGGCGAAGAGGGTGATAGTTCCTATATTTGGGAAGCAATCAATCTTTTACATGTAGAGCGAATTGATCACGGCATTCGCTGTGACGAAGATGAAAAACTGCTCGATTTTATCATCAAAAAGCAGATACCCCTCACTGTCTGTCCACTCTCCAATGTAAAACTTAGGGCTGTCAAATCAATGGATCAACACAATATCTTAAAGCTTTTACATAAAGGTGTTTTAGTTACGGTCAATTCGGATGATCCAGCTTACTTCGGTGGGTATATCAATGAGAACTATGAAGCACTTGAAGAGAATCTACATGTCAACAAAGAAGAGCTCAAAACGTTAGCCAAAAACAGTTTTAAAGCTTCATTTTTAAGTGAAGAGAGAAAGAGACACTTCATTGAGCTTATAGCACAGTATTAAAAGGGCAAAACTGCCCTTTTAGAGTTTTGATTCACAAAAAGATACAACGTTTTTCCCTGCTTCTTTAGCTTTGTACATTGCAGCATCTGCTTGTTTTAAAAGATCGTCAAGGCTTCCTTCTTCACTATTAAAAACCAATACACCAATACTCGCAGTGCAACTATGTTCAACAAAATATTCTTCATTTCTATTATGCGATACATTAAGCATGTAAAGCGCTGACAAACTCTGGCGAATTTTTTCTGCTACCTTTTGTGCTTGCCAAACTGATTCGTTTTTCTCTTCATGAAGTGCGTTGAGGATAACAACAAATTCATCCCCTCCAAAACGTGCTATGGTATCTATTTCACGGACACACAGTTTGAGTCTATCTGCTACCTGACACAACAGTAAATCACCAATGCTATGTCCATGCGTGTCGTTAAGTGATTTAAAATTATCCAAATCAAGGAAAAGCAGTGCTGCGTATTTATGATTGCGTTTTATTTCAGCTAACGTATAATTTAAACGCTCACTTAATAAAAGACGGTTTGGCAATTTCGTTAAAGGATCGTAAAATGCTAATTGCTGCACTTTTTCTTGCATTGTTTTTCGCTCAGTGACTTCTCTTGTAATGCCATGAAAGCCTATGATTTCACCTTTATCGTTTCGTTCTGGTTTTGATATAATCTCACCCCAAATCAACCTACCATCTTTACATTGGTGCTGAATTTCATACGTCACAAAATCTGTATGAATTCCTTTTTGTTCCGCTTCATATCGTTGCTTTAATTTTTCGGAGATTGTTGCAACTCCCTCGGCAGAAAACATTTCAAAAGCATGATGCCCTATCACTTCATCGGCTCTATAACCTCTAAATTTCTCATCAGCTGGGCTAATATAGGTGATCACCAAATTACGATCTGTTTTCCAAATAACGTCGGTGACTTCTTCGGTAAGGCGTCTATAAAGCTCTTCACTCTCTCTTAGTTTTGTCGCAACCATGCTCTTTTCAATCGCAATACTCGCAAGATTGGCGGATTGCTCTATCAGGATTATATCGACCTTGGTAGGAGATTTAGGGTTTGCATGATAGATCGCAAATGTTCCCAATACACTTCCATCAGATGATAAAATCGGTTCTGACCAACACGACTGTAGTCCTGCGCGTAATGCTATCTCTTTGTATGCTTTCCAATAAGGATGTGTTGCTATATCTTCAACAACCACGCGCTCTTTAAGATACGCGGCTGTTCCACAAGAGCCTACTCCTCTACCGATCTGAACGCCTTTTATGGCTTCATTGTAAAAATCAGGTAAGCTTGGTGCGATCACTTGCGAAAACAGTTGAGCTTCTTTATCAAGCAAAAGAATGCTGCAAAACATGCTGGGGTTTTGTTCCTCAACTTCTTTTACAATAGTCCCTAAAACTGTAGACAAAGGTACCATCTTTGCAATCATTTCTAAAATATTATTTTGGTAATGTTCACGCATCTCCGCTGCTTTACGATTTTTGATTTCACATCGTAATCTGTAATACCAATAACCAAAAAGCATGAATAAGCCTATAAGCCCTACGCTGTATTTGAAAATGGTCTCAGCACGAATACCTTGTTCTATCCTCATGCCAATCCAACGATTAAAAATAATATCTGATTCTTCAGCCGAAATAGAAGCCATAGCTTTAGTCATGATTGAAGCAAGTTCAGGATGGCTTTTTGAAAAGGCAAAACGATGCTGACTTAAAAATTCTGTTTGACCCGAGATACGAAGTTTTGTAAGACCATTATTTTTAATCACATAGTTAATAGCACTCATATCACCGACATACGCATCTGCTTTTCCATCTATCACCAAGTTTAAAGCATCTAATATATTATTGGCTAAGACTAACTGTATTTTGGGGTATTTTGTTTCGATTAGCTCTTGCGTAAAGTAGCCTTTTTCAACAGCAACACGCTTTCTTGCTAAGTGCGCTAAACTACCTATAAATTCACCTTCGCCATTGTCGACAATCATGCTCTGAGTATCGCGATAAGGCTCAGAAAAGATAAAATATTTTAAACGCTCGGGTGTTTGAACGATGCTGGTCAAAACGTCTATTTCACCTTTTTTCGCTAGTTCAACAACCTCAGACCACGATTTTCCTTTAACAATTTCAAAGTGAATACCTAGTTTTTGTTCCAAAAGATGTAGGTAATCAACTGCCATACCAACATAATTTCCATTTTGATTGACCCATTCATAAGGAGCATACTCAGAATCCATTCCAACATGTATGGTTCGATGTGTTTGAAGCCATGCTTTTTCACTGTCACTGAGTTTGAGATTGTTGGTTGTTGATACAGAAGTAGGCTCCGCAAAAAGACTCAAAGGTATTAACAAAAAAATAAACAGATGAAAAAGAGAAAACTTCATGATTGTTCTCGTCTTTATGGTGTACTCCTCATTAAAAGTAACTCCTTAATTTAACTCAGTCTAGTTTAATTGTACTTATCAAATGTTTTAAGAAACCTGAATCTTTAATGAATTATCACTCTTAATAGCATTGTCTATTTGAGGGTTTAATGGTTAAGCCTACATAACAATTTTTCAGAGGGAATACTCCTTGCAACTGAACATCATTGTCACAACTAAAGGAGTACAAAATGGATGAAAAAGAGCTCAAAAAAGAGTTAGCAAGACTCAAGCGTTTAGCGGTTGAAATAGCCGGTGAAATTCACGATATTGTCGAAGATACGCTTTGGGTAAAATATAATGAACTTCCCATTCTTTCAGCAAAGATAGTCGAAGCCATCAAAGAGGCAGAAGCGTTTAAAGAAGCGCACCGTCTTTAATGTGCGAGAATCCAATTGGAAATTTTCGTAACCGCTTCTTGCTCAACACCATTAAATCCATGATACCCAAAGGCATTACAAGGATCGCCCTTTGTTTGCCCGCCTTCAATGGCTAAAAGCTCTTTGGTAGAGGTCGATGTCAATTTATTCATTAACGAAGGGGTAAGGTCAAACGAACAGAGAGAGCAACCATCGTTTCGATGATGCACCACCAAAACCGGCATTTGAAGTCTCTCTAGCTTCATTTCTGGCACCGCATTGCTTTTAGCATCGCTCAAAATGGAAGAAGTCAGCACGATACCATGAATATCGCTTGAATTTTCGGTTGCAATGTACGCAACCGATTGTGTGCCTCGACTTGTCCCCACAAGCCAAATGGGCGCCGTTGTTTGTGTTTTAACCCACGCAAGAACAGCGTTTATATCTTGTACATGCTCTTTGGTTTGACGAAACCCACTCAAGTAAGGCTCATGTTGGCGATCGCTTGGTGCGTCCACGATGACCACCATCAACTCCTCTTTAGCAAAAAGCTCACGGCTGCGCGTTAAAAAATTACCCTCACCCCAGCCAAACTTTCCCTCACTTGAGAGTTGAAGACCACCATGCCCTCCTGCAAAGAGAACCACAACAGCCTTAAAGGATTCAGGCGTTAAGACTAAAAGACGCTCACTGACACTGCTTCGGGTTGGAACATCAATAATACGCGATGTAACATCTGCAAACAACGAAAGGACTGTTAAAACGAAGATGGCAAGAAAACGCATCTATGACTCCTTGGTGAGGACTTTTTTCTCTAATGCTTTGGCTTTTAGAATGGTGTGGGGTGTTTGAAGCTCAAAAATTTCACCCTCAGCTATTTTTTCAAGGGCAATTTTTTTACCTTTTTGAACGACCTGTGCATAACACTCTTTTTGTTCGCGTGTCGGCTCTTTGGAATTTAGGGCAATCGTGTAGGAAGAGAGTAGTTGCTCTTTTTTAGCGAGATTTTGTCTGGTTTGAAAATGGATCTGTTCTTTGAGTAGATGGACGTGGCGTGACTTTTCGCGGTACAAAAGAGCGATTTTATCGTTGTATTGACTGCGTAAAATTGCTATCTCGTTTTTCCACAAAGAGAGTTTCTCATCGATGGAGCGTTTGGCAAAAAGGCGAGTCAGATGCGTCAAACTCTCATCTTTAGAGCGTAAAATGCGACCAAAAACTAGAGTGTACCGCTCCATCATACCATCAATGCGTTGCAACATTTCGGCACTATCAGGCAATATCATCTCCATAGCCGCAGAAGGTGTTGGCGCTCTTAAGTCGGCTACAAAATCGCTGATAACATAGTCTATCTCATGCCCTACTGCGGAGACGATAGGTGTTTTACATGTAAACAAAGCGTCGGCTACAATTTCTTCATTAAATGCCCACAAATCTTCCACACTACCACCGCCTCGTCCGACGATAATAACATCAGCCCCAAGGGCGTCTGCACGTGCAATATTTTCAGCAATGGAAAATTTCGCACCCTCACCTTGAACGAGGGTATCGAGCAGAGTGATTTTCACCAATGGCCAACGCTTCGTTGCAACACGAAGCATATCTTGAAGTGCTGCTCCCGTACCTGAAGTCACAAGTGCTATATGGTTAACGAAGCGAGGTAAAGACTTTTTACGCTCTGCTTCAAAGTAGCCTTTGGCTCCTAGTTTGACTTTAAGCTGCTCGTATGCCTTGGCTAATGCGCCACTGCCTGCTGGCTCCATCATCGTACAGTTGATTTGATAGGTTCCGCGCGGTGAGAAAACGGAAATGGAGCCATGAACAACCACCGCCATTCCCTCTTCCACTTGAAATTTTAAGGTTTTGGTATTACCTTTAAACATCACACAAGAGATGGAAGAGTCGGCATCTTTAAGGGTAAAATAGAGGTGCCCTGAGCTGTGATACGTAGGTCTGGAAACCTCACCTTCCACACTTACATGTAAAAAAGTGGTTTCCAATAATGACTTGATTTGGTTGTTTAAACTTGAGACACTAAGGGTTTGGCTCATTAGCGTTTTTTAGCAATGACCAACGTCGAAATATCCATCGAAAAGCTTTTGACAAATTCCGTTTCAAAACCAGCAATATCAAGCTCTTTTTGAAGCATGGAAGGGGTTAAAAAGCCTTCAATGGAGTTTGGAAGATACTCATAGGCTGCTTTGTTTTTAGAGATAATGCCACCCAAAATTGGTAAAACTTTATTGAGGTAAAAATCTTTGATGGCAAAGAAAAAGCCTTTTTTCTCATCTTTGGTAAATTCTAAAATGACCACATAACCATCTTTTTTGACAACACGCGCAAACTCGCTAAAGGCTTCTTGGCGTCTAACAACATTACGAATGCCATAGCTGATGCTTAAGATGTCGGCACTTTCATTCGGAAGTGGAATTTCAGTCGCTTCAGAGATCACAAATTCAAACTCGGGAAATTTTTGTTTGCCCACATCGGTCATACCAACAGAAGGGTCAACGCCTAAAATTTTGCCGATCTCGCGCCCTGCTTTTTTGGCCTGCTTTGCCCAATAACCCATCATGTCGCCCGTACCACATGCCACATCAACGATAAGATTAATCGGTTTAGTGTAACGTGCAAAGGTCTCATCGCAAGCCGTTTTGCGCCATTGAATATCAATGCCCATACTTAAAACACGGTTAGCAGTATCATAAGTGCCTGCAATCTCATCAAACATTTGAACAATTTTTTGTTGCTTGTTGTCGTTATTCTCCAAAACAATTCCTACATGTAAAATATATTGCCAAATGGATTGGCGAACTTGAGCATTTTATAGTACCAAACTGTTCTGCCTCGCAAGAGGCAAGCTTCAGTACCTAGTGTAACGTAGCTTCTCAAGCTTTGCTTGAAAAGCGTGTCAAATGTTAAAACAATCCTGCCACTTGTTGTGCGATTTTATCTTCCAAGATTGGGGTTGCTTCATACAAGGTGAGATTCATTTTAGTGGCTTCTGCAAACATCATTGTTTTATGCTCTATAAAATCACTCTCATACGATTGTGAATTTGAAGAGTAGGTATTGCTGTACATTTTACCACTTGCATCGGCATCACGAATTGGCCCACCAAAACTGTTCATTGTACCTGATTTTTGACCATCACGAATGCCAGCTTGTCCGCCTACAGTACCTGTATTTGCCATAACTTTGCCTTTGGCTTTTTCACGAATGACGATGTCCACTTGCATTTGGAAAATGGTGTCTTCGGTTGCTTTTCCTATCAATCCACCTACAACGGCACCACCCAATCCTGCAAGTGCCATGCTTTTACCGTTACTACCCGAATTTGCAATAGCGCCCGCGGCGCCGCCCATCACAGCGCCACTAGCAACGTTATTTTCGCTCTTTTTGTTACAGAACAAGATGTTTGTCATGAGCACATACGTTGCCATTTCAGGATCATCCACGATGGTGTATCCTTTAGCATACAATGCTTGAATAATGCGGTTCTCTAAGTTAATCGGAGCCCCACTGGTATTTTTAGTCGAAATAAAAATCGTTCGCTTATCTTTTGCCACAGGGTTTATAAAAACACTCTGTGTCATACGAGCACTTGTCTGAAGTTCACTTGTGGCACAACCACTCATTAAAATAAGCGCAGCACTGAGCGCAAGACCTACATGTAATGTTTTTTTCATTGTTTATCCTTATTTAAAAAATAGGTGCGATATTGTATCGCATTATCCCAAACTATTACTAAAATAGTACTCTATTAATTCAAACAAAATGTTAATAAAGCGCCTTTTTAAGCCTTTTAGCGATGCGAAATTCCTCTTTTTTGAGGTACTTCTTCACAAAGAAAAGCAGTGGCATTTCACTCTTTTTCAAAAGGTAAAAACCACTCTGTTCACGCAGGAAAAAAACCATATCTAACAGCAAAGTTGTATAGGCATGACTTTGCACGAATTTGAGCAATACCGCTCTATCTTCACTCAGCAATGGCTCAAATGCTTTTGCCATTCGCTCTCGCATCACCTCATCAAAAACGCTACTGCCAATACTTAAAATATAACGTATATTTTCAGCTATTTTGCAGAGATTTTTAGGCGCTTTGGCGTCATCGTCTAACAGCAATATCACTTCATGTTTTAAAAACTGCATTTCACGAAATAAAAGCACTTTGAGAACTTTTTGAGTACTCATGCCAGAAGAAAAAGCAAAATCAAAGGGATGTATCCCTAGTTTGTCGCACTTTTTATAAACATCTAAAAGCGAAAAATCATAATTTTGAGGAAGTCCAAATAAAGAAAGATAGCGTTTTTTATAGCGTTTATCACCACTCACATCGGCACATAAAAAATCTTCCAAATCTTTTTCAAAGTCATCAATCTCCCCCAGACTCTCAAAACGAACCCCTAAAACAGCTAGACGATCTGAGGCATGGGGATGATTTTCGACAAAAAGCTGTTGAAGATTTTTTTTATAAGAAGGGAAAGTGGTGAGGATACACTTCACCACCTCCTTTGGGTTTTGAATAAGATAGCGTCTTTTAAAAGTGCATTTTTTCACATGTCAGCTTTTAGAACTGCTTTTCCATGACAGGAATGACCTGTTTTTTACGACTCAGCACACCATCTACCCACATTTCATGGTTGACAAGTTTTGTATTGAAGGCACTTTCGACTTTACTCTCATCATCGCTCACCACTAAAAATTGTGAGCCTTCAATCATAATGTCTGTGAGAAGAAGCATCACAGTATGGCGACCACCCTCTTCTTTGTACGCTTTCATATCGGCAAACAGAGCCTCTTTCATGCCATCAAAGACTTTAAGATCAACCACTTCAAGTTGACCAATACCGATTTTGTTGCCACCCATTTCAAAGTCTTTGTAATCACGAAGGAGCAATGCTCTTGGCGTTGCACCAACCACCGCAGATTTGACCAAAAACATCTCCATACCCAATGCTTTAAAGTCTTCGACACCCGCAATAACGGCGAGTTCTTTAACTGCTTTGGTATCGACTTTGGTGCAGGTTGGTGATTTGAAAAGGACTGTGTCACTTAAAATGGCCATCATCATTGCACCCGCAATATTTTTAGGAATTTCAATTTTATAGTGATCAAACATCTCTTTAACAATCGTATTTGTGCAACCCACAGGGCGAATCCAGCACTCAAGGGGTGTGGTTGTAGTGATGTCACCAAGTTTATGATGATCGACAATACCTAAAATGTTCGTCTCTTTGAGATTGTGTGGTGCTTGCGCGAGATCAGAATAATCGGTAATGTAAAGATTATCGCCTGAAAAATCATTTTTAAGAAGCGGTTTTTCAAGCCCAAATGTCTTTAAAATAAACTCTGTCTCAGGGCTTAACTCGCCTTGACGTGCAGGAATACACGGCTCTCCTAATTGTGTTTTAAGATATGAAAGAGAGATTGCTGATACAACAGAATCAGAATCGGGATTAATATGTCCACATGCATACGTTTTCATGGAAAATTCCTTTAGTATTTTTACATGTAATTATAGCCGATTGTCCCCATTTTTTGAAATAATCCCTCTTAAAACTTTGTTGTCATTTTTATTTAACACAAATTTTATACTTCCTTATAATAATTTAGTTTCAATTTGTTATAAGGATCATATATGATAGACAAGAAGCGCCTCTACCAGACCCTCACTCTTTTGCCTCTCTTCGCCAATGCCGAAACCCTTCAACTCGATTCCATCAGTGTTACAGCAACCAAAGTTGAAACGGGAACCAAAGAAGTTTCTCAATCCATTGCCGTTGTCAACGCGCAAAAAATCGAAGATAAAAATGTCCTTGATGTTAGCAGCGCGCTTGAAAATATCCCTGGCGTTAATGTCGAAAGTTCTAGTAATTCGCCAAGTCCAAGGCTTATTATTCGCGGTGCTGGATTAAAAGCTAGTTATGGTGTGAGAGAAATTATGGTTATTAAAGATGGCGTTCCGATGACTGATCCTGATTCATTTACGCGTTTTGATTATATTGATATGCAAGATGTACAAAGCATTGAGGTGCAAAAAGGACCAGGTTCCATCAATGCGGGCAATACCACAGGCGGTGTTATTCAGCTCATCACAAAATCTGTTTTTGAAGAAGATAGCAACAGCATCAAAGTAGGTGTTGGCAATGATGGACAACGCAACCTCAACTTAAAACTAAGAGAAAAACTTGATGATAACGACTTTGTTTCCATGAACTACTCTCAACGTAAAATCGATAATGGTTGGCGAGATAACAATGCGTTCGATTCTAAACAAATAAGCTTCAAATACGGTCACATTTTTGATGATGATGCAACGCTTGAAAGTGAACTTTCCTATACCGAGTCCAATTTAGAGTTACCTGCATCTATGACAAGAGCAGAGTTTGAAGAATTTAAAAGAACAGGGGAACAGCATAACACCTCTAGCCCTTGGCAATACACAGCGAGGGATTCTAAAATCCTCTCTTTAAACACCAAATACTCCAAAGAGATAGGAAACTGGACCTATAAGCCACGCTTTTACATTAATAAATGGGAGCATTTCCACCCCGTTACGGGCATTATCAACGATGCAGATGAAAACTATGTCTACGGAACCGATTTAGAGGCTGACTATGCGCATAAACTCTTTGATCGCAATGCCATGTTAGTTTTTGGTGTCACCGCCAAACAAGATAGAAGTGATGATTCAAAACAGTATAAGTATGCCGATGTTCTTGTAGGGGGTGGAGGTAGAATTACCAAAACACTCTCAAATAGAGAAGGCGCATTAGCGAATGTCGAAGACTCTCTTGCTTCCTTATATGGCGTGTATGCGATGGAAACATTTTCGCCATTTGATAAAACGACCATTGACATCAGTGCTCGTGCCGATAAGCTTGCTTTTGACGTGAGTGGCACAGAATACAGCTATTTTAATTACAGCACTGGTAAATACGCCACTGGCGTGGGAGCTTATGCGATTGATAAGAGCTTTACACTTCTCTCAACAAAGCTTGGTATCACGTATGCACTCACAGATGCAACCAATATTTACAGCTCGGTTGCTTTTGCCAATCAAGCACCAACAACCAGTGAACTCACAGACAATGAAGCACTCGATAAAACCAAAAGCATCAACTACGAAATTGGCCTTAAAACACGAACAGGCGATTTCTCTTATGATATGGCAATTTATCAAAATGATGTCACAGATGAGATCATTCAAATTAAAGATGCTGGCGGTAACACCATCTACGATAATGCAGGTCAAACACAAAAACGTGGATTTGAGTTTTTAGGAACATACCATGTCACCCCAGCTTTAAATTTTGGACTCTCGTATGCATACAGTGACTTTAAATACAAAAGTTTTCAGGAAAAAGTGGGTGCTACATTTATAAGCCGAGATGGAAACTATCTGCCTTATATTCCAAAACAGCAATACGGACTTGAAGCCAATTATCGAATGGATAATGGCTTTAAAACACGCATTCAAACCAAGACGTGGGGAAACTACTATCTTGATAATGCCAACTCCGATAAATACACCGGATACGATTTTGTCACGGACTTGATGCTAGGGTACGAACACAAAGAGCATCTTATTCAACTCAACATCTACAATATTTTCGACAAACACTACGCAATGCAAGCGGATAAAAGCGTTTACGGTGTCGAGAGTTACAAAGCAGCAGCACCACGAAGTGGTATGGTTAGCTACCGCTACAAATTTTAAAGGATGAAAAATGGTTGATCAACAAAAACGAGACGCAAACGACCTTTTTGCCAATCCATTAAGTGCATTTTTCTTTAAAAACAGAATGTTTTTAATGCTTTTAAGAGTGAGTATTTTAGCCCTATTTGTCTATGCCATCATCTTGGGTTTTATGGCTCCTACCAAAGAGCAAAACAGCTTTACAACCGTTCTTTTTTGGTCGCTCTTTTGGCCGCTTTTTATGGTTGTAACCCTTTCCACTTTTGGACGTCTGTTTTGCGGTATTTGCCCCCATGCTTTTGTGGGTAAATACCTGACACGATTTGGGCTTCAAAAAACAGTGCAAACATGGCTCAAACAACCACTTATCGGTGTTTTATTACTCTTTTTTGGCTGGTGGACGGTCTATTATATCTATCCTACTGCTTATAAATCACCTTTAAATAGTGCAATCTTTTTTAGCGTTATGAGCAGTGTTGCATTTGGTTTTTTCTTTATATTTAAAGAGATGAGCTACTGCAAATACATCTGCCCTATTGGCACACTTACACGCACTTTTTCAAAAGTTTCGTTTACATGGCTTGGAACGTACGCGCAAAGCTGCCAAGTCTGTAAAACGTTTGAATGCACTAAAGCCTGCTCATACAATCTCAAACCTTTTAGTTTTGACACCAAAGCTTCTATGGGAGATTGTACTTTATGTATGAGTTGTGCGCAAAGTTGTGAGTCCGTGAGCTTTAAACTGACCAAGCCCTCTTCTTCACTTTTTCAGAAGTTTCAAACTTCAACGGCTGAAGTCTGGGCAATTTTGCTTATTACGGCTGCTATTACCATCACGATGAGTTTTCACCATGCCCTTAGTCGTGTCGCCATTAGTGACAGCTACTTTTGGGTTCAATTAGGTCAATGGCTTCAAACAAACATTGCCATTAAAGGGATTGATTATGTGGGTATAAGTGCGCTTTTTTTCGCGACTCTCATAACGATAGGCTTTGCAACGGGAGGCACGTTCATCGCTTCAAAACTTTTACATGTAAACTTCAAGTCGGCATTTTACACGCTCTCTTATGCCTTCATCCCCATTTTTATCATCGGTGGCTTGTCGCATACGTATGAATTTTTCTTTGTCCACCATTACAGCACCATCGTCAATGGTTTTATTGATGGACTGCATCTTCCATTTTCACCCGTTGAACCTTTGGCATCTAAAAAAGATGCGTGGCTTAAAATCTTTGGGGTTATGAATTATATTGCGGTATTTTGGGCACTGTTGATTATGGCAAAACGCATAACATTCTTTCAAGCATCCACAACAAAAAGAGTCATAGCCTTTTTCTTTGCTTCCCTTTTAATTTTTCTTTATTTGGGACTCAACCTTTATCGAAGCTACGCTTTTGCAACTTATGGTATGAAACAAGAAGGGCACGCACACCATGGAAGCGCTAAAACTTTGCAAGAGACTCCCAAGGAGATGAAATGATCTCCATTACGCTGTTGCAAGACATTGTGGACTATGGTGTCATTGGATTACTAGGTTTTATGAGTTTTATCACGCTCTTTTTTTGGATTGAGCGACTTTTGTTTTACCGTGCCTTAAAAATCTCACACTATACCTATAAAGAAAAATTAGAGATGGATGTGACCAATCACGTCCATATTCTCTCAACTTTTGGCTCAAATGCCCCTTACATCGGGCTTTTAGGAACGGTGTGTGGCATTATTATCACATTTTACACCATGGGACAAAGCGGGCAAATTGATGTTAAAACGATCATGTCATCCTTAGCATTGGCGCTTAAAGCAACCGCTATGGGTCTTGTAGTCGCTATTCCTGCGATCTTTTTTTACAACCATCTGGTACGTAAAATTGAGAAAATTTTAATGTGCTGGGATATTGCAAAACAAAGTGGAACTGATGAAAATACGTCGCTTTGAAACAATTAATGTCGTACCCTTTATCGACATTATGCTCGTACTCCTTGTTATTGTTCTAACCACGGCAACGTTTGTGGCGAAAGGCATTATACCTGTGGATTTAACACAAGCAAGTTCTGCCAAACCTTTGAGCGAGCAAAAAGAGCTTATCGTTACCATCACACAAGAAGAGAAATTTTTTTTCAATAACAAAGCCGTCGAGGAAGGCTCTCTTGAGAACGAGCTTTTACAGTTTGATGAGCAAACTCCCATTATGATTAATTGTGACAAGCACGCTTCTTTTGAGCCTTTTGTCAAACTCATGGATCTTTTAAAGCAACATCATTACACGCAAATTGGAATTTTAACCAAACAATGAAACGCTACATTCACGCTTTTACAATGAGCTTAATTGTGTACCTTATCGGTGGATTTGGATTGATGTACCACACTTCATTTATACACAAACCCTCTTCTTTGGCTGATTTATCTAAAGAAGTGATGGCAATTACTTTGTATGAACCCAAAAAGGAAGAACCTGAACTACATCCAACACCGCCTCCTCCCTCACCACCAACATTGACACACACACCTCAAAAAAATGTTGCTAAGAAAGAGTCTAAAACCTTGCCAAACGCACCTGTAACAAAAGAGTCTATGGTGGTTTCACAAGAGAGGGAACACGTTGATTTGGAAGAGCAAATGGTAACGAAAGAGGTAAAAGCTGAAGCGATGAGTATGAGTTCAGAAGTGAGTAGTAAAGAGGCTTTACATGTAAAACAAAAAGAGTATCTAGAAAACCTAAAAAGGCGTATTAATGAGCATAAGACCTATCCAAAGATCGCTCAAAATAGTCGCATTGAGGGAAATGTAATGATAGAATTTACGATCTCTCCCAAAGGAGAATTACTTTCATTTGTCGTTTTAGGGGGTAAAAAAATCTTCCATAAAGCGACGGAAGATGCTGTCCAAAAAAGCTTTCCGTTTCCTTTAAACGAAGATCTCTTTACCTCTGTTATGACATTTCAAATCGAACTGAACTATTCATTGCTCTAATGAATTAAACGTTAATACCCTTTTTTCCCGTGCTCTTTGTTACCATTTCCATGGTCTTGGTCATGGTCACCACGGTCACGATCATCACGTCTATCATCAAAATCACGCATATCATGACCGGCTTTAAGTGCTTTAAACTCACTTGAACCTGGTTTTATGCCAAGATCTTTTGCCATTGCACCCCAACCTTTATGCTTGTTAGCTTGATAGTATCTGAGTACATCTTCATGGCTTCTGCCTGATAATTCTGAAAGACGTAGTACCATATATGCATCCGCAGGTGCGCCTACACTTTTTAAAACAACGCTGAGTTGTGATTCTGGTAACCCAAAACGTGAAGCAAGCCCTGATCTATAAGCGTGCGGATCAGAATCTGATCTTAGATTTAGATTGACCATCCAATCAAAATCAGCTGCTATAAGTGCGGATCCACTTAAAAGTACAAAACTTGCAGTTGCTAATAAAAAACTTTTTAATTTCATAATGACTCCTTTAATTTGTTCATATTAGCGTCTATCGCGTCCGTCATCTCTTCGATCATCGTCTCTGTCTCTGTCATGATGCGGATTGTGATCTCGTCTTTCATCTCTTTCATAATCTCTTCTCTCAGGTTGGTAGTGCTGCTCATAATGCCTTGGCTCAACGTAGATTTTACGAACAGGCATCTCACGTCGATCTTCATAATGCTCTCTCGGATGATAGATATAACGTGTATCATATCTCTCGCGAAGCTCTACAAATTCATAAGCATCCGGTCTAATTCCAAGAGAAAACGCAATATCTCCCCAACCATGATGCCTTCGTTCACGATAAACCCTTAGAATATACTCTGGCGGGCGTCCTGATAACTCGGCAAGGCGAAAAACCATATAGGCGTCTGCTGGCTCATAAACACTTGTTAAGATGACCATCACATCTGGCTCTCTATACCCAAAACGATCCACTAAACTATAGCGATAGCCATAAGGATCTGAGTGGGAACGTACATTAAGATTGATCATCCAATCAAAATCAGCTGCTAAAAGCGAAGATGTGCTTATTAAGACACCTAAGCCTATTAAAAAAAGCTTTTTTAATTTCATTGTCCATCTCCATATAGAGTTAATAAAGCGTATTATAGTCAAAAAAGTGAACTTATCGTGAAAACGACAACGCCCCTTTCCCCTTTTTTCACCTTTTTTCTAGGTACTATCACATGTTTACATTAAAATTACTTTTCTCTTTTATAATGTAGGCAAAAGTTTCTTACAACAGTGAATGTTATGAGCGCGCATCGTACAAAAAAGTTTGCCTGTTTATTGAGTTATGTGATAATTTAAATGCAAAAAGAATCTATCTATTAATTTTGGATCATTCTAATATCACAGGCAATCATTATAATTCACTCAAATAGTAAGAAAATCTTAATAAGGATTATTATGCAAGCTCGTCAGTCAAAAATGATTACTAGCGCTACTAGCTATTTTATGAGCCAATATACAAAACACTATTTACATGTAGAAAAACCTTCTTTGGGTTTACCCCCTCCGCCCGAGGCGAAAAAATATCTGCTGTATATTCATGTCCCTTTTTGTACGATGTTTTGCCCTTATTGCTCTTTTAATAAATTTACCTACACCAAAGAGACTGCCGCAAAATACTTCCAGCATCTACGTGAAGAGATTTTACATGTAAAGGCATTGGGGTATGATTTTAACTATTTGGTCATAGGGGGCGGTACGCCTCTCATTGATGAAGAAGAGCTGATTAGAACTATTGAATTGGTCAAAAAACTCTTTAACGTTGAGCATGTTTCCTGCGAGAGCGATCCTAACCATATTCAAAAAGAGACGGTTACAAGGCTCAAAGGATTGGTTGACCGCCTTTCAGTAGGTGTTCAAACATTTGACGATGCTCTTTTGAAAAAACTGGGGCGTTACGAAAAGTTTGGTTCTGGAGAAGAAGTCTATGAAAAGATTGCTTCAATGCTTGGGATTTTACCCATCACCAGTGTTGATCTCATCTTCAATTTTCCAACCCAAACATCAGAAGGGCTTGTCAATGACCTTGAGCGACTCAAAAAACTCACTCCTGAACAGACCAGTGTTTATCCGCTAATGACCTCTTCTTTGGTGAAAAACAGTGTGAAAAAAACGCTAGGCAAATTTAGCCTTGAGAATGAATACAACTTTTTTAAAGTTATAAAAGAGTCCCTTAAAGAAACTTATCCTGCACGACATGGGTGGTCGTTTTCAAAAGAGAGTGATTTGATTATTGACGAATACATCATCGACAATGAAGAGTATGTTGGTGTAGGATCTGGTTCATTTAGCTTTTTAAAAAATACGCTCTACCTCAATGAATTTGCGCTTGATCCGTATGCTAGCCTCATTCAAGAAAAACATAGCGCCATTACGAAAGAACGTACTTTTCCACTCAATTCTCAAATGTATTATCGTTTGATGGTTGACCTGTTCAATGGTACGCTTTCTAAGAAAAAATTTGCCACCATGTTTGGAGTATCGATTAATGATGCACTGGGTAAAGAGCTAATGCTTCTTAAATTTGCTAAAGCAATCAAAGAGACTAAAGAGAACATCATCACCACAGAATATGGTGACTATCTCTTTTTAGTCATGATGAAAGAGTTTTACATGGGCATGGATCGCATTCGCAATGATGCTCGCAAAAATCTTATTATTTAAATGAGGCGAGAGAGAGGCTCTCACTCCATGTTAGAACAAAAAAGCCAATATGTTCACCATTGATGTCTACAATAGGGGTGTAAAGAACATAATTGTCCCCTCGTTTCAAAAACCCCGTTCCTTGAAAATTAACCTCTTTGATAAAATTGAGTCCATTAATCTCTTGATTGACAATCGTGTAGTTATCTAGCATCAGTTTATCATTGTAAGCAACTGCATTAGCAATCGTTCGATACTCATTTTTCATGAGTACATAAAATTCAACACCATCCTTTTTAAAGTAGGTGTTCAAATCTTTAAAATCCACCACCGTTTCGATGGTTCCCACATATTCTCCTTTTTGAAACACCGGAGCAATAGCACGCATAAACATACCCGAACGACCAATTTCAATCCCTTTGATCGGATGTTTTGTCTGTTTTATTTTATCAAGCGCATGACGGAAAGTGCTAAGATCATCATTGGTCTGATTGCTGTAATCCCACAAACGCATAAAGCTTTTAAAATCTTTAGTATGCAGATGCAGACGTGCATTTTCAAAGACATTGGCAAGCGCCATTGTGTTTCGGATATCTAATAAATAGTGCAAGCAGATATTACGATCTTGCCTACTTAAACAATCAATCACATAAGGGCTTTTCGCCAAAATAACCGAACTGGTTAAGGAGACTTTTGTTGTCTCTTCGATTTTATTATGCAAGGTTAAAAGCAAGGCATCCATCTGTTTTTTACGTGTTTCATCTTCTTCGTAAGAGATCGATTTGTCATACAAAAAAAGTATGACAAGCCCAAAAAAGAGCATCAATGCAGCACTGAGAAAAAACCTTTTTTCTTTCATATTTCACCCTTTGTTGCTTCATTATCAACAGTATCCAGCAGCTTCTTTTTATCAAGTTTAAAAATATATGTAAAACGCGAGCCTTTGTTTTCATAAGACTCTATTTCTATATCAATGTCATTTTTATTGCAAATATTTTGCACGATATTAAGCCCTAATCCAAAGCCACCTTGCACAGAGTCTTCCCGCTCAAAGCGTTGAAATACTTTGTAAAGATCTTTAATACCTTGTCCGTAATCATGAAAACAGAGCACACAATGTTCATCATCTTTTCTGGCAAGATTGATCTCTACTTTACCTTGGAAAAAAGAGTATTTGATAGCATTGGAAAGCGTATTGTCAATAATGCGTTGCAATTCTACTTTACTGATATAAATCATCATATCTGGCTCTATCTCGTATTCGAGTACGATAGATTTTGAGACAGCAATATCTTCAAAAAAAGCAATCCTAAGCCCCAAATACTCAGAAAGATTGATCGGCTCTTTGGCATAAACAAGCTTTTTGTGCTTAATGTAATACTCCACATCTTCATACGTCATCTGCATCTGTTTTGTTGCTGCTTTAATGCGCTGAAGATGCTTTGAAGAGGTTACATAACTTGAAAGTAATTCAACGTTGATATTAATAACCCCAAGAGGTGTTTTAAGCTCATGCATCGAATCATTGAAAAAATCATTCATATAGCGTTGCATCTTTTGATAAGGATAGATGCTGGAATTGACAAAAAGATTACTCATCAAATAGACTAAAAAAAGCACAATAAAAAAGAGCATCGTCGTCACAAAAATAATTTTGGCGTAATTGAGTTGCATCTCCACGACAAGAAAAACAAGTTCAGTGTCTGTTTTAATCTCTTTTTGATAATACAAAAAAGGATAAATAACGCGTACTTTAAAGTTCAAGTCATCAAAATTTTGCTGAATTCCCTGATACATGAGCTTATGAGCGTCATCGTAAATATTGAGATGGAACCGCACACTGCGAGGAATATCAAAACTCTCTTTAGCAAAAATACTTTTTTCATGCGCTTCAACCCACTCAAGAATTTCTTGGGTTGCTTTGTATTTTTCCTCCATGATGGTACTTTGAATGGCAAAGTAACTGGGCACACAAAAAAGTGTCATGATAAGAATGGTATAGACTAAAACCGAACGAAGTGGATTATACGATAACATCGATCTTGTATCCTAAACCTCGAGAAGATTTTATAAACTCCTCTTCATCTACTTTAAGCCTGATTTTTCTTATATACATACGAATATCGGCATAACTGATCTCTTTGCCTTCCCAAACATTTTCACGAATAAGCTCGATGTCACAAAACGTATTTTTCCTGCGAATCAAAAAACGTACAAGATCTTGTTCCTTAGAGGTTAAAGAGACAATTTTATCGCCTTTTCTAAGATCACCTGTCTCAAAATTGAAGATAAATCCACATCCCAATTGAAACTCGCCCGCCGTACTGGTTTGATAATGTTTTTTAATGAGCTCTTTCACGCGAAGCTCAAGCTCTTTAAGCTCAAAAGGTTTTTTAAGGTAATCATTACACCCAAGTTCATAACCAATAGCAATATTATCAATATCGACTAAAGAAGTAATGATAATAATCGGTGTGGTAATATTGGCTTCTTTAATGTATTGAATCAATTCGTGACCACTGATTTTTGGCACTTTAACATCAAGCAAAAAAAGATAGTAGCACTTTTGCATAATGGCATCAAGCGCACTCTCGCCATCAAAAAAGGCATCGACTTCATACCCTAAAAGCTCTAAGTACTCCTTAATGCTCTCATTGTAATTGTAGTCATCTTCTAACAATAAAATTTTCATGCCTTTTTCCTTAACCAAGATAAATTTGTCCTGCGTAAATAATGTAGTAACGAAGCATCAAAACGCCCAAAATAACGACCATTGAGTTAATGATAATATACCCTACACGGTAGACGTGGCTGCGAAGAGCCACAATAACGGTTAATAGAGGTAAACCTAATCCAACACCTATGACCCCTAGCCAAAAAATGCCTGCCCAAAAACCCTCTGTTAGTGCCATTCTAGCAGCTTGAGGGGCATCTCCACCTGCGTAAAACATCCCAATAAAGAAAAGGGCTAAAAGAGGAAGCTCTGTTAATATAACCCTTGTATCCAGCACTAAAAGATATTTGATACTTTCGGTATTGATTGTACTTTTGAAAAACAGCAATCCGATTAAAATATTCACCGCAACACCCGAAGAGAGACTGGATGTTAAAAACAGAACAGGCAAAAGTGGGCTATTCCATAAAGGTATAGCATACAGTGCCGAGAGTAAAAAACCAGTATATGAGCCAACACACAGAGCTGCTACAAAGAGAAAATATTCGATGATTTTAGCATAAGAGTGGAAACTTTTCACGAGATTAATCAGCCCTTCTAAAGGTGCTAAAATGGGGTGTTTTATGACATTTCGCTCAAAAACAAGCAACATGAAAACCACAACTATCGGCGTATAGATGAGCAAGAAGAGCACGCCTAAACTCATCACCGATGTGATGTTATAACGTACTAAAAGCCAATAAAATGAAAAAGGACGCCCAAGATCAATGACTAATAGAAACAATCCTAAAAAGATCGCAGTAGGAGCAACCACCGCACCCGCTTTGATCATCGCATCCCAAATGGAAGAGTTACTGCGTTCATGGCGATTCCACTTTACCAATAGTGCCACAATAATTGAGCCCGAACTAAGACCGGCTAAAAAGAGATAAATCGCAATCGCCCATGACCAATGAATCGTGCTGTATTGCTCCACACTTCCCCACATAGGACTCATACTTTTACTCCTTTGCGACTTGGAATAAAAGCCACTTTTGGCTTGGTTCCAAGATGTGCTTTTGGAAATACAAGTACCTCTTTTTGCGATTTTTGCTCTACTAAAGAGCCTTTTTGTCTCATATCTCCAAAACTGAGGGCTTCTGTGGGACAGGTGCTGACGCAAGCGGGTAAAAGCTCTTTGGATACACGTGTGTCATAACAAAAAGTACACTTCTCAACCACATTTTTAAGAGGATTGACAAAACGTGCATGGTACGGGCATGCAAGAATGCAATATTTACATGTAATGCACGTTTTCTCATCAATGTGAACCAATCCATCTTTGCTCTGAAAGGAAGCATGTGTGGGGCAAACACTTACACAAGGAGGGTTTTCACACATCATGCAAGAAAGCCTCTCATAGCTCATCCCAAGATTAGGAAATACCCCTTTGGTCTGTACATGCACTTGTAGCCTAAAGAAATTATCGGGAACACTGTTTTCTACTCGACAGGCAACACTGCATGCTTGGCATCCGATGCAAAGGTTTTCATCATAAAGAAGTCGATACTGTTTTGGCATGCTTCTTCCTTATGCTTTTAGTATTTCGACACCAACATTGGTGATCATTGCCCCACACAATGTGGCACTTTGCAGTGATAAAAGCTTTGAAGGATTCATTCCTTTGCCATGTGTTCGCTTCATCATCGGTGCATCTCTGCCAAATCCCATATAAGCAAAGAGCGTATCAGGACGAATACCTTCGGTGATAAAAACAGTTCCTTTCTCTTTTGAAATACCATTTTTGAGGTAAAAAGTATCGCCTTGTTTCAGTCCGTGCTCTTTAGCGGTTAGTGGGTTCATCCAGATCGGATTATCGGACATTAACATATTCAAATAAGGAATATTTTGAGTATGTCCATTTGTATGTACCGCACTCTTTCCGCTGGTTAAAACATACGGATAGCCTTGTTTTACATCCATATCTACCGCACTTGGAACACCATAGCCTTTAAATGCCTTCTCCACCGTTTTACAAAAAATCTCGATCTTGCCAGAAGGTGTTTTGAGCTGTGTAAGCATAGAGCTTAAAAGACCATTGCTATCTAGCAAAGAATTACATTTGGGATGACGCTCGCAAAACCGTTCCACAAAAACGCTCTCTCTTGCAAACAATTCAGGAACATCAAACGAAGCAACGCCTCGCCTTAACAGTGTTTCCAATAGCACGCTATCGCCTTTGGCTTGAAAAGCGCGTAACTCTGCAACAGTTCGCCATACGAAGTGACTACCAAATCCCATTCGTTCCGCTAACTCTCTTACAATTTCAATAGCACTTCTATTCTGATGCAGTGGTTCTACAATGCGATTACGCATCGCATAACACGGTGTTTTAAATGCAATTTTGCTAATCCCCTCATCTCGCTCTAAATAAGTGGCTTCAGGCAAAACAACATCTGCCATCATTGCCGTATCTGAGAGATAAATGTCATTGACCACAATAAATTCAAGTTGCTCCATTGCCTCTTTCATCTTTTGTGGATGTGCGACAGTGACCAAAGGGTTATGTCTGGTTAAAAACCATCCTTTAATTTCATAAGGCGTTTGGGCAAGAATAGCTTCAGGAATAGCCGTTAAAGAGCCATGTCTTTTAGAGACAAAGCGGTTTGCACTTCCTTCTTCTCCTGCGCCATCAAGGCGTTTTTCGTTGACCAAAGGTCTAGGATAGGGATCATTCAGTACGGGTACGATCATCTCTTTGGCAAAAGCATTGATACGTTCAGCTGTTTTTGCAAAATAGATGCCACCTTCTCTTTCAACATTGCCCATCAAAATATTGGCGATCAAAATGGCCCTGCTTCGCTGATACTCCGCTTTGGTTGTCGTTGCTTTGTGCCCCCAGTCGATAATACATTTAGGCGAAGCTGCGTAAATCTCTTCGGCAATCCGTTCTACAACCTTTGCATCAATGCCGGTGAGTGTTTGTTGCCACTGAGGTGTCGTTTCTTTAACCGATTGCGCTAATGCCTCAAAACCAATTGTATACTGCTCGACAAATTTTTTGTCATATTTAGCATCCCTGATCCATACATGTAAAAGGGCTAGAACAAAGGCTAAATCGCTTCCAGGGTTGATCGGATGCCACTCGTTGGCTTTTGAAGCGATCACAGAAAAACGTGGGTCAAGTACCACTAATTTTTTGGAAGGATTGGCTGAAAAATGTGCCATCGCTTTGGTAAGAGGTATATCTAAGCCCTCAAAAAGATTATGTCCAAAGTTAAGAATGTAGTTTGCGTTTTCAAAATCACGGTGTAACTTTTCGCCAAAAGTGTGTTCAAAAGCACTTTCAATCGCAATGGGACAAGAGCTCCAATGCGAAAAAACATTGGGTGAGCCAAAGGCTGAAGCAAAAGAGCGCAAAAGGTCATATTGCTCGCCTGTTTTAGCCGAGAAAATGACACTACGAGCACCATAACGCTCTCTTAGCGCACTGAGTCTTCCAGCTACAAGACTAAGCGCTTCCTCCCAACTTGCTTCTCTCCACTTATTTTCGCCTCTTTTTCCCAAACGGATCAGTGGTTTAACCAACCTTTGCGTATCATAGAGTTGAGATGCGCCCGCAACACCTTTAGCGCATAAGCTCGTTCCCATCTCTTTAGCAAAAGGGTTTCCTTGCAACAAGACGGTTTTACCATTCACCACACGTGCCTCCATAGGACAACGGCTACTACACATTTCACAGATGGAGCGAATAAATTTATCTTCACTTTTAAGAGCAACTTCTCCTAAGGCACCCAAGCTTCCAGGTATCACAACAGTGGTGGCTACACCCGTTGTTGCTATCTTTAAGAAGTCTCTTCGCGCTTGGAGATATGCCATACTTCACCTTTGTCTAATTTAATACTATTGTATGATAATTTGACTTCAAAGTGAAATGATTGGGTTCGGTTTACTAAAGAGGTAGCCTTGCGAAAAGTCTACATGTAAACTCTGAAGTTTTTGTTGAACACTCATTTTGTCCACAAATTCAGCAACCGTGATATATCCCATTTTTTGCGCAAAAGAGATAATCGTCTCTACGGTCATGGCACTTGTTTCGTTGGTATCAATATCTTTAATCAAAGAGCCATCAATCTTAATGATGTCAACCTTCAATTTCACCAAGTAGGCAAAGTTAGAATAGCCTGTGCCAAAGTCATCAATCGCGATGCGACATCCAAGCTTTTTAACCTCATGAATGAAAGCTGTAATCTCACCAAAATTTTCAATACCCTCTGATTCTACAATTTCTATAATGACCCGATGGGCACACTGATATTTTTTGAGATTGCTATACAAACACTCTTTCACGGAAGTTGAGAGGATATCTCCCTTGGTAAGATTGATCGAAAAATCCACCTTAAAGTCTTTGAGATAGTCAAATGATTTGTTGATCATAATCTTGGTCAATTTTTCATAAAGGCGTGTTTTTTTAGCTTGATCCAAAAAGTAATAAGGACTAAGATAACTTCCATCCTCTTCCTGCAGGCGCATTAAAACTTCGTATTTAGTAATTTTATGCAGTTTATTGTCATAAATTCCTTGAAAGAATGGCACAATGCGGTCATTTTCTATCGCCGTGCGAATCTTTTGAATGATTTGCAAATTTTGTCTTGTTTTTGCTTTTAAAGCTTCATTGATGTCATAAAATGTAATGGCGTGATTATGTATTTTTGCCTCTTTAAGCGCTATATGTGATTGCATATAGATCTCATCATTATCGCCTTGTGCTACGCCTACATTAAGCCTAACAACCACTTCATAACCCTTAATCGTAAAGACTTTTTTCTCTAAATTATGAACCATTTTTTTAATTTTGTCATGCACATTAGCAAGCAGTCTTCCATCATTTTGACACAGTAGCACTGCAAATTCATCGCCATTGATACGAAAAACCACATCGGGGTGATTATCAAACGTATCCATTAAAAACAGAGCAATTTGCTTTAAAAGCTCATCGCCTACATCATAGCCTAAGTAGTCATTAATCTCAGAGAATCCTACAAGATTGAGCAAAATCAAAAGCTTTTCTTTGGCATCCAAACGAATGCGATGGAACAACGCTTCACGATTTCCAAAACCCGTTAATTCATCTTTAAAATGCTTTTCAATCAACTGCTCTTTTAAAATCAGCTCAGTAATATTGATGCTACTGGTAATATACTCAACGATATTGCCTTTCTCATCTAAAAAAGGCATGAGTGTGCTTTTAATATAAAATGTTTCTCCTATAGGATTGATACATTGAAGAACCCCACTCCAAATCTCCCTTTTTTGAAGAGCGCCCCAAAGATCTCTATATACAGATACATCTGAATTTGGATGCCGAAACCGGCTGTGTTGACTTCCTAAAATCTCTTCTTTACTTAAACCTGTCACCCTACAAAAAGCATCATTGACATAGGTAATATTACCGCTTGTATCCATTTTGGAGACAATTGCACTTTGGTCTAATATCATCTTATACTGATTCAAAGAGTTGAGATTGACATCAAGTTCATGTTGTGTTGTATTGACAAGATGTGTTAAAGACTTGAGCATTGAGCAGTTGACTTCTGGTTTTTCACCTAACGTATGAGAGACGATATAGTCTGATTCACTCAGTGTTAATACCGTGGTTGTAACATTGAGCAGTTGATTTTTATGCTCTGAGTGAAAAAACTCTCCATAAGTGAAAAAACCCGCTGTTGGAGCAATTTGCTGTAAAAGTCCAAACTCATAATTGAGTTGTTCTTGCAGAAAAAGCTTTCGCGCACTACAAGAGTAAATCAAAATGGCTTCGGTGGGTTTTTCATTGATTTGTGTTTGCATAAAGATGGCTCGATCCATCATGTCTTCTACATTTCCCATCGAAAAACAGACTTTATCACCCTCATTTAAATGACCTGCAAAGACCAATGAACCATCATCATTGCAACCAATCAGTGAGCGGCACACATTTATGTCATCACTTACTTTGACAAAAGGAAACTCTATGGCGCTGTTAGGAAGATTTTGTAAAATATCTTTACCCAAATAGTGTTGATACACCTCTTTCACGGGTTTATAATCAATCTCATAAACAGTATTGCCATCGGATTTTGTAATCGTTAGTTCTTTACCAATTTGTGTCCATGGCAATGAATAAACATTGTTTACATGTAAGTTCTTGCCACTCAACGTTGCAATGACAATACCTTGGTCTAAAATCTGATCTTCACAAATAACAAAAGCGCTTTGAAATAAAAAATCATCAGCAGCATTGCCGCCAGAGAGAGGTATATCAGCTCTTATGCTATTAAATCCTTCGATAAAATCTTCACTATCGTCCTCGCCAAAAGGATGTGCTAACGCAATACAAACCTTTGTATCTTTCTCTAAAATAGAAGAGGCGGCCTTTTGACCACTTTCAAAGTTCACATCTGCAAAATAGTAAACTTTCGCACTGCTTTTTTCAAGCTGAGTAAAACTAATTTGAATGGAGGCTGTTTTGATGCGACCTGATTTAATTTCACCAGCAGTACTTGCACCAATAATAACGCAGTGAGGAAAATTTCGTTTAAGAAAATGAAGGATTTGTGTTATTTTTATTCTATCAACATCACCACAAAAAAGTTGCACCAGCAAATGATCATTAGGTCTAAAATAGGTTCTAATGAATTTTTCTAATGACTCTGGTGTTTCGTAGGTATAGTTAATTAACTTCACGTTAAAACCTTGTCTTAAAATATTACATGTAAAGTTATCTTATATTTGCCTAACAGTACTAATTTTTGTCAAGGAGCTTATTTTATCACAAATATTCAAATTTTGCATACAGTAACATCAAAAGAGGATGCCCCCTCAAATTGAGGGAGCATAAGAAGGTTTATCCGACGAAGGTTTGACCTGCATAGAGAATATAATAACGAAGTGCCATAACACCTACAAGAACGATGAGCGCATTGAAAATGACAAAGCCTTGAGAGTGTTTAACCCCATGAGGCAATGCAAAATTCAGTCCGATTGGTAAAATCAATCCTAGACCAATAACACCGAACCAAAGCAAGGTTGAAAGACCTCCTGTACTGAGTGCTGCTTTTGCGACATGTGCCGTAGCCCCTCCTTGATACATCATACCTACAAAGAGGATAAAGAGGAAGAAAAGTTCAGCAAAAATCACTTTGACATCTAAACCATGCAGATAACTCACATTACCCTCATTCGTAGAGCTATTAAAGAAAAGAAGCCCTACTACCAAGTTTGCAGAAATACCAGCCGATACACCCGAAGCTAAGAAAAGCGCTGGAAGAATTGGTGTGTTAAGTAACGGGAAGCTGTTCATCGCTGAAAGCAAGAAACCTGTATACGCACCAACACCTACGGCTAAAACCAGTGTCACACTCTCAATCAACTTCGCTTGAGAAAGTGCTAGGTCTGCAATTGGAGCTAAGAATTTAAACGGTCCATTTTCAACCAACTCTTTTTTAAAGACACCCAGTAAAAAGAGAAGAACGACAGGAAAATAAACAAACAGTGCTAAAACACCCAAAGTCATGACTGAGCCAAAGTTATAGTGAATCAACAATTTCCAAAACATCAATGGGCGTGTAAGGTCAGTAATTAAAAGTAACAAACCTACCCCAATAGTTACAGGAGCTAGAATTGCGCCTGCTTTAATGATACCATCCCATGGAGAGACATCATTACCTTTCATCCACTTAATCACGATAGCAGAAATTATAGCTCCCGCAGAGAGACCTGCTAAAAAGAGATAAACCGCAATTGGCCAATGCCATACGACTGTGTTATATTGCTCCATTGAGCCCCAGATCTGATTCATGAGTTGATCCCTCCTTTGTGATTAGGTACGATAAACATTTTTGGGCTTGTTCCCAATTTCTCTTTTTGACGATACGTTACACGCTCTGAGCGTACTTGGTTGATTTTACTTTTTGGATCGTTCAAATCACCAAAAACCAATGCGTCAGTTGGACAAACAGTGACACATGCTGGCTCTTCACCACGACTTAAGCGTGATTCATGGCAGAATGTACATTTATCAGGTGCTTTGGTCACAGGATGCACGTAGCGTGCTTGGTAAGGGCATGCTGCGATACAGTACAAACAGCCTACACACAAATCAACATCAACCAACACGATGCCTTCTTCATTAACATGTGAAGCTTTTGTAGGACAAACGCTAACGCATGGTGTATTTTCACACTGAACACATGATTGACGGTGGTACTCATAACCGAGCGTTCCATTTGGATATTCAGTAGGTCCATTGACCCATACTTGTAAGCGATAGACGGATTCTGGTATTTTATTTTCAGATCTGCACGCAACACTACACGCTTGACAACCGATGCAAAGATTATTATCGTGGATCATTCCATATTTTTTTGCCATTGTTTTTTCCTCCCCTTACGCTTTTCTTACTTTGACGCCAACAACATGCAGGTTCATACCTGAGTTTGGCGATACAAAGGAAGCATAAAGCGCATTGCTGTTGACACCTTTACCATAAGCTCTCTTAAGCTCTTTACTGACGTGCCCAAATCCAAAGTAAGCAAAAATAGTATCTTCACGTACTCCTTTTGTCACGTTAGCTTTGCCTTTTTGGGTGCTGTATTTATTATAAACTTCAACTTTGTCACCCTGTTTGATGCCAAGACGTTCTGCTGTTTTTGGGTGAATCCACACACCTGCATCATCACAAAGGTTGTTCAACCAAAGGTTGTTACCATTGTGGCCATTGGTACGTACCGCTGACTTACCATTGACAAAGTAGAGTTCATCTGCCTCTTTGTATTTGTAAGGCTCATAGCTAAGAGCGCCTTTTTTAGAAACCTCTTCCAGTTTATGGCTAAAGAGTCGAATTTTTTCAGGGAAATTAATCGTGCCCTCTTCGTTGACTTTGCTTGCCGCACTTGGATATTTTTTTACAAACTCAGCCACACTTTTTTTATCT